>JADHQS010000001.1 GCA_016777845.1 Candidatus Actinomarina sp.
CACCAATTATATTGGTCTGCACTGAAACTGGTGATCATAACTATGTGACTACAAAAAATAAAACTAATACTCCAGATAGACTGGAATTAATGAAATATAGTCCTAGGTTAAGAAAACACACATTACATAGAGAAAAAAGATAGATTTATTCATTTTTCTAATATATCCTTGTAGTAGAAAATGAATAATATTTCTAATATCGGAAATTACAGTGATGACACATCCAACGCAGAATTAGTCAAAAAATCACAGCTAGGTGACAAATCTGCATTTGAACAATTAGTTGTTAGACATCAAGATTTAGTTTTTTCATTAGCTTACAAATTGACTGGGAACAGAGAAATGGCAAATGATGTTGCCCAAGAGTCATTTATTAGAGCATGGAAAGCAATTGAAAAATTTCGTGGAGATTCTACATTCAGTACTTGGATTTATAGAATAACCATTAACACTGCATGGACTCTTAGAAAAAAAGCAAAGAAGCATAATACTATTAATATTGAGGAGACCTATGAGCCAATTGTTATTGATGAAAAAAAAGATCCAGAGCTAGTAGCGATTAATTCTGACCTATCTTCTGTCTTAGTTAGCGCATTAGATAAGATTCCAATAGATCAGAGAATAATTGTTGAGTTAAAAAATATTGAAGGTAGATCACACAAAGAAATTGCTGAGTTTCTTGGAATAAGTGTTACAGCTGCAAAAGTAAGATTACATAGAGCTCATCAAAAATTAAGACAGATATTAGAGGAAGTAGAGAGATGAAAGACATTTTTTCAAAATTGAAAACAAATATACTTTGTAAAAGAACTAGAAATAAAATGTTGTCTTCTTATTTAAGCAATAATTATTTCGGTTTTGACAACAATGCACATGCCTCTTCATGTATTAAGTGTCAAGTTTCTGGAAAAAGATATAAAGCTTTTAAAGAGGAATTAGATAATGAATTCAAAAAAGAAGTCGAAGTACCCACTGATTTTGCTTCGAAGGTAATGGCATCATTAGATAAAAAAGTAAAAACCACTACAAGTAAGAGCACAAAAATAATATTATTGACATTGCTCGGAATATTATCAATTATATTTTTAGTATTTGGACGCAAGCGCTCATCTAGCAAATTAGAGAAGGAGCAATAACTGAGGGGTGTAGCTCTAATTGGCAGAGCGACGGTCTCCAAAACCGTAGGTTGTGAGTTCGAGTCTCACCGCCCCTGCTGAGGTAATTATGAATGAAATGAACAGAGAAATGAGAAGGATGTCTGAACGTGAAGAGCGTTTAGCAAAAAAGGCTGATAGAAACATTGGTAGACATCAAACAGGCGAAAAAGTATCAAGATTTAGAAGAATTGCAAATTATTTAGGAGAAGTAAGGACTGAGCTAAAAAAAGTTAACTGGCCAAGTTATTCGACATTATCTTCATTTACGATTGTCACTCTAGTCACCATCGCTTTTTTTACTTTTTTTATTTTTGGAATGGACTTTAGTTTTAAAAATACATTGATTAATCTATTATCTTTCGGAGAATAAATGTTAGAAAATATAGCCACAACTGAAGAAGATCAGTCTACTGAAGGCGTTGAAACTGAAGATACTTTCGTTCCAACACATCCATATGATATGCCTGGTGAATGGTTTGTGCTTAATGCCCAATCCGGACATGAAAAAAAAGTAAAAACAAATATTTTAACTAGAATAAAAAACCTCCATTTAGAAGACAAGGTTTACGATGTTGTTATTCCTACAGATGAAGTTGTGGAAATAAGAAATGGTAAAAAAGTAAATTTAGAAAAGAAAACTTTTCCGGGATATGTTTTGGTAAGAATGGACTTGGATGATACAACTTGGTACGAAATTAGAAATACACCATCAATAATTGGTTTTGTTGGATCTGGCAAAAGACCAATAGCCCTTTCAAGAAGAGAAATTGAGAGAATATTAGGTTCAAATGAAGTTGAAGAAGTTAAGAAAGAATCACCTAAATTTAAGCCAGATTTTGAAGTAGGTGAAACTGTAAGAGTAACTAATGGACCTTTTGCAGACTTTAATGGCATAATTGAAGAAATTAATTTAGATCAATCAAAAGTTACAGTTTTAGTTAATATATTTGGACGAGAAACTCCTGTTGAATTGGGTTTCACAGATATAGTAAAAAATTAAGGAAAAATTATGGCAAAACCAGTTAAAGCATTATTAAAACTTCAAATTCCAGGTGGTGGCGCTACTCCAGCACCTCCAGTAGGGTCTGCCTTGGGTCAGTATGGAGTTAACATTATGGATTTTGTCCAAGCGTTTAACAATGATACTGCTAGTAGACAAGGTGAAACTGTTCCTGTAGAAATTACAATATATGAAGATAATTCTTTTACATTTGTTACAAAGACAGCTCCAGCCTCTTATTTAATTAAGAAAGCTATCGGCATCACTTCTGGATCTCCAGAGCCACATAAAGAAAAAGTAGCTTCAATCACAAGAGATCAACTTAAAAATATTGCTGAAGCAAAAATGGAAGACTTAAATGCTAATGACATTGATGCAGCTATTACAATCATTGCTGGAACAGCAAGGTCTATGGGAGTAACTGTAGAAAAATAGAAAACTTAGTTTGGGAGACTAAAAGTCGTTTGGACCAAAGGAGGAAATATGAAAAAAATAGGAAAAAAGTACAAATCAGCTAAAGAAGCAATCCCAGCTGAAAAACAGTCAAAATCAGAAGCAATAAGCTTATGTAAAAATAATGCTTCTGCAAATTTTGATGAGTCAGTAGATGTTGCCTTCTCATTAGGCATAGATCCAAAAAATGCAGAACAGAACATAAGAACAACAGTCTCATTGCCAAATGGAACCGGCAAAGATGTTCGAATAGCAGTATTTGCTGGTGGAGAAGCCTTAACAGAAGCTGAAGCAGCTGGAGCAGAAATTGTAGGTGGTAAAGAGCTTGCTACTAAAGTTGCATCCGAGCAAAAAATAGATGCTGATATAGTTATCTCAACACCGGAAATGATGGCTGAAGTTGGTCAGTTAGGTAAAATTTTAGGACCTCAAGGACTTATGCCTAATCCAAAGACTGGTACAGTAACTCCTAATGTTGCGAAGGCAGTTGAGGATTTTAAAAAAGGAAAAGTTGAGATTAAGAATGATAAATTAGGCAATGTACATTTGTCTATTGGAAAAGTCTCATTCGATGAAACTAAGTTAGCTGAAAATTTAGAAGAAGTCATTGCTGTTTTAACAAAAGCTAAACCATCATCATCCAAAGGTGAATTCATAAAAAACGTACATATGTCCTCAACTATGGGTCCATCAATTAGTGTTGATATAAACATATAAATAATTTGCATTTAGTTTCGACAATGGTTTATATTTAAATCTGACAATTAAAACCAAAGACCGTTAGTAAATATAAGTAAATCTAACGCAGGTAAATATTACTGGTCCTTGGTATTGAAGGACTTTTTTTATGGTACGAGAAGATAAAGTAAAAGTTGTAAAAGACTTAGAAGATTTATTCAAATCTGCAAATGCTTTAGTGCTTGCAGAATATAGAGGACTCAGTGTTACGCAGCAAACCAAGTTAAGGCGTGAATTAAAAAATGCTGGTGCTTCATTTAATGTAGTCAAAATGTCTTTAGCCAAAAGAGCAGCAGAAAATATTGGTCTAGATTCTTTAAATGATTATTTTTCTGGCCCTACTGGAGTGGCAGTAATTGAATCTGACCCTGTCGAAGCTGCAAAAGTCCTAAAAGAATTTTCAAAAGAAAACGAGGCCTTTGTAGTTAAAGGTGGCTTGATGGATTCAGAACCATTAACTGTAGACCAATTAAATGTTCTAGCTGAAATTGAACCTAGAGATGTACTTCTAGCAAAAATTGCTGGTGGCTTCAATGCACCATTGGTAAAAGTTGCTGCAGGTGCAAAAGCTGTGATCAACAAGGCTGGCTACGCATTAAGTGCTTTATTAGATAAAAAAGCAAGTGAAAAAGAAGTTTCTGAAGCTACTGATTCCGTTAAAGAAGAAGTGGCTTCTGAAGAAGTTAAAAAAGAGGAGGAATAGCAAATGGCAAAAATGACAATTGATGAGTTGCTTAGTGTCTTTGAGGAAATGACTGTCTTAGAACTAAAAGAGTTTTTAGATGCATTTGAAGAAAAATTTGATGTAACTGCCGCAGCCCCTGTAGCTGTAGCTGCTGCACCAGCTGGTGGAGGAGATGATGCAGGAGCAGCAGAAAAAGATTCTTTTGATGTAGTTCTTTCAGATTCAGGATCACAAAAAATTCAAGTAATCAAGGAAGTAAGAGGTCTTACTAGTCTTGGACTTAAAGAAGCAAAAGAGCTTGTAGACAGTGCCCCATCAGATATTTTGAGTGGTGTTTCTAAAGAAGATGCTGATAAAGCAAAAGAAGCTTTAGAAGGTGCTGGCGCTACTGTAGAACTAAAATAATTTACTAATTATTTGTTTGCTTAAATAATAAGAACTAATATACTCTATCTTTCGGGTAGCTGTTATTTAATTTTTGAGGAGGCTTGTTGTCCGCTGTTCAGAATTCTAGACTTTCATTTGCAAAAATTCCTAAAGTTCTAGATATTCCAGATTTATTAATTATACAAAAAGATTCTTTCAAGTGGTTTATTGAAGAGGGATTAAAAGAAATTTTAGATGAGATATCACCCATTGAAGATTTCTCTGGTAGATTCTCCTTAGAATTTCTAAATCATTACTTTGAAGAGCCATTAAAAACTCTTGAAGAATGTAAAATAACAGACTCTACTTATTCACAACCTTTATATGTAACAGCTCAATTTTTAGATCGTGAAACTGGTCAAATAAAACAACAAACAGTTTTTCTTGGTGATTTTCCAATTATGTCGGATACTGGAACTTTTATAATCAATGGAACCGAAAGAGTTATTGTTAGTCAGTTAGTCAGGTCTCCTGGAGTTTATTTTTCTCAAGAGATTGATAAAACATCTGACAAGGAAGTTTTCATTGGCAAGATGATCCCCGGAAGAGGAGCATGGTTAGAGTTCGACACAGATAAAAGAGACACTCTTGGTGTAAGAGTTGATAGAAAAAGAAGACAGCACATCACTGGCTTTTTGATGGCCCTTGACGTTATTGAGAATAAAGAAGATGCTATAGAGTTATTAGGTGATTACCCGTCTGTAAGAAATACTATTGAAAGAGATCCAGATACAACAAGGGAAGCAGCGCTTATAGATTTATACAGAAAACTACGACCAGGAGAACCTGCAACAGTTGAGTCTGCTAGGAACTTGGTAAAACAATTGTTCTATACCCCTAAAAGATATGACCTAACAAAAGTTGGTCGATACAAAGTTGAACAGAAGTTAGGAAGACAATACGGCGAAAAAGATGCTGAATCGTATACAACTGAAGATGATGGAATGTTAAGAATTGAAGATATGATAGATTCTATTAAGTATGTCATCGCTCTACATGCAGGTGAAGACAGCTTTATTAATAATAAAGGCAGTGAAATTCCTGTTCGTCTAGATGATATTGATCACTTCGGAAATAGAAGAATTAGAACAGTTGGTGAACTAGTTCAAAATCAAGTAAGAGTAGGTCTTAGTAGATTAGAAAGAGTAGTTAGAGAGAGAATGACAACTCAAGAACCTGAAGCGATTACACCTCAGTCACTAATTAACATTCGTCCAATTCAAGCATCGTTAAAAGAATTTTTTGGAACAAGTCAATTAAGTCAGTTCATGGATCAACCAAATCCAATTGCAGGCTTAACCCACAGAAGAAGACTATCAGCTTTAGGTCCAGGAGGCTTGTCAAGAGAAAGAGCAGGTTTTGAAGTTAGAGACGTCCACCCTTCACACTACGGTAGGATGTGTCCAATTGAGACACCAGAAGGTCCAAATATTGGTCTAATAGGAACCCTTGCTACATATGGTCGAGTAAATAAATTTGGGTTTATCGAGACTCCATATTGGAAAGTTGAAAATGGAGTTGTTAAAACTAATAAAGCAGTTTATTTAACTGCTGCTGAAGAGGATAATTTTACAATTGCACAGGCTAACGCTCCTTTAAATGATGATGGAACATTCCAAAACAAGAAAGTTCTCTCCAGACAAAATGGAGGAGAAGTTGCATTCGTGTCAGACAAAGAGATAGATTTTATGGATGTCAGTCCTAAACAAATCTGCTCTGTCACCACTGCTCTTATCCCATTTCTTGAACATGATGACGCAAACAGAGCATTAATGGGATCAAACATGCAGAGACAAGCAGTCCCATTAGTTAAAACTGAAGCACCATATGTAGGAACTGGAATGGAAGAAAATGTTGCAAGAGATTCTGGCGAATCTCTTATTTCTAATATTTCCGGTACTGTTGAAGAAGTATCCGGTGATGAAATCTCAGTTAAAGAAGAAGGAACTAATAAAAAATATAGATTTGAAGTTTTAAAATTTAAAAGGTCTAATCAGGCTACAAGTTGGAATCAAAAGCCACTTGTTAAAGTTGGAACAAAAGTTAAACCAGGGGATGTACTAGCTGATGGTCCAAGCACTCAAGGAGGAGAGTTAGCTCTTGGTAAGAATTTACTTGTTGGATATATGCCTTGGGATGGATACAACTTTGAAGATTCAATTGTAGTATCTGAACGACTTGTAAAAGAAGATGTCTTAACTTCAGTACACATAGCTGAACATGAAATAGAAGCCCGTGATACAAAACTTGGTGAAGAAGAAATAACAAGAGATATTCCCAATGTAGCTGAAGAAGTTCTTATGGACTTAGATGAAATGGGAATTGTTAGAATTGGAGCCGAAGTATCACCAGGAGATTATCTTGTTGGGAAAGTTACCCCAAAGGGAGAAACTGAGTTAACACCTGAAGAAAGACTTTTGAGAGCCATTTTTGGTGAAAAAGCAAGGGAAGTTAGAGACACCTCTTTGAGAGTTCCTCATGGTGAAAGAGGGAAAGTTATAGATGTTCAAATTTTGAAGCGTGATGATGGAGCTGATTTACCTCCAGGCGTTAATCAAAAAGTTAGAGTTTATGTCGCAATACAAAGAAAAATTCAAGTTGGTGACAAATTATCTGGTAGGCATGGAAACAAAGGTGTTATATCAAAAATTCTCCCAATTGAAGACATGCCTTATATGGAAGATGGAACTCCTTTAGATATTATGCTTTCACCCTTAGGTGTTCCAAGCAGAATGAATCTTGGTCAAATTTTAGAGACACATCTTGGTTGGGCAGCTGATCAGGGTTGGAAAGAATACAAAGGGAATACAAAAGCATCTAGTGGTGCAAAACCTGGAACCCTTATTTCAACACCAGTATTTGATGGGGCAGATGAAGATGAAATACATGAAATTTTAAGAAATGTAAATCCAAATAGAGATGGAAAATTGATGGTTGATGAAAATGGTAAAGCAACTCTTTATGATGGTCGCACAGGGGAGTCTTTTGATTCAAGAGTTACTGTTGGGTATACATATATATTGAAGCTTATTCACTTAGTTGATGAAAAAATTCATGCAAGATCAACTGGTCCTTATTCTATGATTACACAACAACCATTAGGAGGTAAGGCTCAATTTGGTGGACAAAGATTTGGAGAAATGGAAGTTTGGGCATTAGAAGCTTATGGTGCAAGTTACGCACTACAAGAACTTCTTACTATAAAATCTGATGATACTGTAGGTAGGGTTAAGGTTTACGAATCAATAGTCAAGGGTGATAATATTCCCGAGCCCGGTATACCAGAGTCTTTCAAGGTTCTATTAAAAGAAATGCAAAGTTTATGTTTAAATGTTGAAATTCTTTCAGCAGGTGAGGAAATTTCAATGAAAGATATAAGCGATGAATATGTAAAGACTGCAGAAACTTTAGGAATTGATATGACAAGGCCAGAACAAGATGAGGCAGGGGTATAAATATGGACAAAGTTTTTGATGAGTTAAGTATTAGTCTTGCCACCACAGATCAAATGAGAAGCTGGTCATTTGGCGAAGTGAAAAAACCAGAAACAATTAACTATAGAACTTTAAAGCCTGAAAAAGACGGCCTATTTGATGAAAGAATTTTTGGACCAACAAAAGATTGGGAATGTTCATGTGGAAGATACAAAAGAATCAGATACAGAGGAATTGTATGCGAAAGATGTGGTGTTGAGGTAACCAGACGTGAAGTAAGAAGAGAGAGAATGGGGCACATAGAACTCGCAGCACCTGTTACTCATATTTGGTACTTTAAAGGAGTTCCAAGTAGATTAGGTTATTTCTTAGATATGTCTCCAAAAGAGTTAGAGAAAGTAATCTATTTCGCTGCATATCTAGTTGTCTCCATTGATTCTAAAAAACGAACAAAAGATTTAGCTGAACTTGAAGAAGCTGTTGTAGCCGAAGTAGAGATAGTTAATGAAGATTTTGAAGAATGGGAACAGAAAAGAATTAAACAGATGGATACTGAAATTAAAGCTATGGAAAATGCAAAAATTCCTGAGCCAGAAATTCAAATTAGAAAAAAAGAAGTTGAAAAAGAAATAAAACAAAAAAAAGCTAAGTCAGATGCAGAAATTAAAGTTATCGAAGAAGCATTTTCCACTTTAAAGACACTCAAGCCAAAAACGCTAATAGAAAATGATACGTTATGGCGTGAAATGATTGACAAATATGATGAGTATTTTACTGGTGGCATGGGAGCAGAAGCAGTAAGAGAGTTAGTACAGCATGTTGACTTAAAAGCTGAAATGGAAAAATTAGAGACTGACTTAGATTCTAAGTCAGCTCAAAGACGACAACGAGCTATACAACGTATGAAAGTTATTAAGCCTTTCGCAGATGGAAAAAACCCTCCTGAAGCAATGATTCTTGAAGTAGTTCCTGTCATTCCTCCTGAACTTCGTCCAATGGTTCAGTTAGATGGTGGTAGATTTGCCACTTCAGATCTTAATGACTTATACAGAAGATTAATTAACAGAAACAATAGGTTGAAGAAGCTTATTGAGCTTGGAGCACCGGACATAATTATCAGCAATGAAAAAAGAATGTTGCAAGAGTCTGTTGATGCGTTATTTGATAATGGTAGAAGAGGACGTGCTGTTGCAGGCGCAGGTGGACGTGGTCTTAAGTCACTTTCAGATATGCTTAAAGGAAAACAGGGAAGGTTCCGTCAAAACCTACTTGGTAAAAGAGTTGATTACTCAGCAAGGTCTGTAATTGTTGTTGGCCCTCATTTAGAACTACAACAATGCGGGCTTCCTAAAATGATGGCTTTAGAGTTATTTAAACCGTTTGTGATGAAGAGACTTGTTGAGCTTGGGCTTGCTCAAAATATTAAATCAGCAAAAAGAATGGTTGAAAGATCAAGAGCTCAAGTCTGGGATGTATTAGCTGAAGTAATTGAAGAACATCCAGTTTTATTAAATAGGGCACCTACTTTACATAGGCTTGGTATTCAGGCATTTGAACCAATCCTTGTAGAAGGCAAAGCTATTCAAGTGCATCCTTTGGTTTGTGAGGCATTCAATGCTGATTTTGATGGTGACCAAATGGCAGTCCATGTTCCACTATCAGCAGAAGCTCAAGCTGAAGCTAAAGTTCTCATGCTATCTACTAATAATGTTTTGTCACCAGCTTCCGGAAATCCTATTGTTTCTCCAAGCCAAGACATGGTTATTGGTCTTTATTACATTACTGAATGTCATGAAGATTTAGAAAGTGCAAAATTTAACTTTGTTGATTTTAATGAAGCTCAAATTGCTTATGAAAGTGGACATATTGGGTTGCAAACACCAATTAATGTAAGGGTTGGAGATTTGGCTGGTGATCCAGAAATGCACTCTGAATTAAAAGGAAGGTTCTCAGAACTATTAACCGATCAGCCAATTGAGGGCAACAAGTTAACGAAAACTACTCTTGGTAGATTGCATTTCAATTCCATCATGCCTACTGATTTTCCATACATCCAAGCTTCTGTTAGAAAACCAGAAATGAAAAAAATAATTTCTGAAATTATTGAGCGTTACAATAAAGCAGAACTCAGAATATTTTTAGACTCGATGAAATCTGTAGGCTTTACGTTTGGTGCCAAATCTGGTTTGACTGTTGCTATGAATGATGTAAAAACACCTCCAAGTAAAAACCAAATACTAGAAAAATATGAATCAGAAGCTGAGAAGGTTGAAAAATTATATTTAGATGACATTATCACTGAAACTGAGCGTAAGCAAAAAATTATTGAGATATGGAATGAGGCCACAGATCAAGTTCAATATGCTATGAGTGCTGAGCTCGAAGCTGAACAGTTCAATCCAGTAGACATGATGGTTAAGTCCGGTGCTCGAGGAAATATGATGCAAGTAAGGCAATTAGCAGGAATGAGAGGCTTAGTTGCAAACCCTAAAGGTGACATAATTGAAAGACCTATAAAAAGTAACTTCAGGGAAGGTATGTCAGTACTTGAATATTTCATATCTACTCATGGTGCTAGAAAAGGTCTCGCTGATACAGCTTTAAGAACTGCAGACTCAGGTTATCTAACAAGAAGATTAGTAGATGTTGCTGCAGGAATTGTAGTTAAGGATATAGGCGATGAAAATATTGATTGGCGTGGTACTAACAAAAAAGTTGTTATTGATGGAAAGTTGAGTAGATACTTACACTCAACATTGTATAGCCGTGTTTTAGCTGAAGATATAAAGATAGACAAAAAAGTATTTGAAATGGAAAACGGCACAAAGCTTACTAAAGGTACTTACATTGATGCTGAAGTCCTTGATGGGATAGCAAAGTCTGGCATAAAAGATGTTAATGTGCTGACTCCATTTAACTCTCTAGATCCAGAATCAATGGATCCTTTATGTTATGGATTTAGCTTGGCAACAGGAAAACCAGTTGAAGTTGGTGAAGCAGTAGGGATAATTTCTGCACAGTCTATTGGTGAGCCTGGAACACAATTAACAATGAGAACCTTCCATACAGGTGGAGTTGTAGGTTTGGATATTACATCTGGATTACCAAGGATTGTGGAATTATTTGAAGCAAGAACTCCTAAAGGAAAAGCTGTGCTTTCTCCGATACAAGGGAAAGTTAAATCTGTAGAAGTAACACCTGAAGGCAACAGAAATGTAACTATAGGAAATGAAAAAGAAGATGTAGAATTACTTGTCTTAAGAAGACAGACCTTACTTGCTAACCAAGGAGATTCGGTTGAAGCTGGGCAGTCTTTGACAACAGGACCTAAAGATCCAAAAGAAGTTTTACAAATTAATGGTGTAAGAACTTGTCAAGAATACTTGGTTGGCGAAGTCCAAAAGACTTATAGAGATCAAGGAGTTGAGGTTCATGACAAGCATGTTGAAATGATAGTTCGCCAAATGTTAAGAAGGGTAAGGATTGTTAAATCAAACAATTCAGACTTTTTACCAAATGAACTTGTTGATTCAACATTATTTAGAAAGACTAATCAAGAGTTAGTCAAAGAGGGAAAAATTCCTGCTGAAGGAAGACCTGAGCTTATGGGTATCACAAAAGCTAGCCTTGCAACAGACTCCTGGTTATCAGCAGCGTCTTTCCAAGAAACTACAAGAGTACTCACTGAAGCCGCAATGAAGAGAAGTACAGATTCTCTTGCTGGCTTAAAAGAGAATGTTATTATTGGAACACTGATTCCTGCCGGAACTGGTTCCGATGCTTATCAAAGTATGAAACCTTCTCTTCCAAATGCTCCTGAAGTTTCTAAATTAGGATTTATGGCTTCAACTTCTGAGGACTCAGAAGACGAAGCATTGCCAAATCCTGCACAATGGCTAGCTATGTTAGGTGATGAAAATGAAGTGGAGGATGAGTAAAAAACTTATAAAAATAAGGTTGTTGTAAGTTTAAATTCGTCATATACTTCTTTTTCGGTAAGCCAAATAAGTAAATTTTAGATTGGAATAACTATGCCTACAACGCAACAGTTGATAAGAAAAGGTAGAAAGTCTAAAGTGTCAAAAGAAAAGACACCTGGACTAAAAGGATCGCCTCAACGTAGAGGGGTGTGTACTCGCGTGTACACTGTTACTCCAAAAAAACCAAACTCTGCTTTACGTAAAGTTTGTAGAGTAAGGCTTTCAACAGGTACAGAAGTGACCGCTTATATACCTGGTGAGGGTCATAACCTACAAGAACACTCAATAGTTTTAGTTAGAGGTGGAAGAGTGAAAGACTTACCTGGTGTGAGATATAAAGTTATCAGAGGTGCTTTGGACACTGCTGGGGTGACAGATAGAAAACAAGCTAGATCTAGGTATGGAAGTAAAAAGGGCTAAGTAAATGAGAAGAGGACCATCACTTAAAAGAAAACCAAAACCTGACCCGATTTACAACAGTTTGTTGGTCTCTCAACTTATAAATCAAGTTTTACTTGATGGTAAAAAAGATTTGGCTAGCAATATTGTTTATTCCGCACTAGAGCTTGTTGAAAAGCAAACTGGTTCAGACCCAATAAACACATTAAAAGATGCTTTTGAAAATGTCAGGCCTCAAATAGAAACAAAATCCAGAAGAGTTGGTGGAACAAACTACCAGGTACCTATGGAAGTTCCTCAAAGAAGAAGTACAACTTTAGCAATACGCTGGATGGTAGATTCCTCTAGAAAAAGAGGTGAAAACACAATGCATGAAAGACTAGGAAGAGAAATTTTAGATGCCAGTAATAAAACTGGTGCTTCAGTCAAAAAAAGAGAAGATGTTCATAAAATGGCAGAGTCAAATAGAGCCTTTGCTCACTACAGGTGGTAATCAATGACTAGAGAAGTAGATTTAAACAATTTAAGAAACATTGGAATTATGGCTCATATTGATGCCGGTAAAACAACTCTTACTGAAAGAATCTTGTATTACACAGGTAAAACCTACAAGATTGGTGAAGTCCATGATGGAGCCGCTGTTATGGATTGGATGGAGCAAGAACAAGAACGAGGTATTACTATTACCTCAGCTGCAACTACATGTAGTTGGAACAAGCACACTATTAATATAATTGATACACCTGGCCACGTTGATTTTACTGTCGAAGTTGAAAGATCTTTAAGGGTTCTTGATGGTGCAGTTGCAGTATTTGATGGTGTAGCTGGAGTTGAGCCGCAGTCAGAAACTGTTTGGAGACAGGCAGACAAATATAATGTTCCAAGGATTTGCTTTATAAATAAATTAGACCGAACTGGTGCAGATTTTAATTTTGATGTTCAATCAATCATAGACAGGTTAGAAGCGAAGCCAGCAGTTCTCCATATTCCAATTGGGTCTGAAGCAGATTTTGTTGGTGTTATTGATTTAGTAGAAATGAAATCTCACACATGGTCTAAAGATGACGGTTCTGAGTGGGACATAACAGATATTGCTGAAGACATGCTAGAGGAAGCAAATACAAAAAGACAAGAGCTTCTAGATGTAGTAGCTGAAGCAGACGATGATGTATTAGAAAAATACTTTGCTGATGAAGAGCTCACTGTTGAAGATATCAAAAAAGCTATTAGAAAAGGTACTTTAGGGGGCATGTTTGTTCCAGTACTTGCTGGAAGTGCATTCAAAAATAAAGGAGTTCAGCTTCTACTTGATGCTGTTGTTGATTATTTACCATCACCTCTTGATATCGAAGATGTAACAGGTTTTAAACCTGGAGATGAAGAAAATGAGATTTCAAGATCTCACAGTGATGAAGAGCCATTTTCTGCATTAGCTTTCAAAGTAGTTAGCGATCCACATGTAGGTAAGCTTACATATTTTAGAGTCTACTCAGGAACTCTTAACAAAGGGGACAAAGTTACCAACACTACAACAGGAAAAGAAGAGAGATTAGGAAGAATTTTAAGAATGCATTCCAACTCTAGAGAAGATATAGATTTTATTTGCACAGGAGACATTGTTGCAGGTGTTGGCTTAAAGAATGCTAAAACTGGAGATACCTTATCAGACTCATCGCAACTTATTCAACTAGAGTCAATGACTTTTCCTGAGCCTGTTATTTCTGTAGCTATTGAGCCTAAATCAAAAGCTGATGAAGAAAAATTATCAGAAGGTTTACAAAAACTAGCTGAGGAAGATCCAACTTTCCGTGTTCAATCTGATGAAGAAACTGGACAAACAATTATATCTGGAATGGGTGAATTACATTTAGACATCTTAGTTGATAGATTAAAGAGAGAATTTAAAGTTGAAGCAAATATTGGAAAACCTCAAGTAGCTTATCGAGAGGCTTTAAAGAAGAAAACAGATGTAGAAGCAAAATATATAAGACAAAGTGGTGGTCGTGGTCAATATGGTCACGTAATTATGGAACTAGAACCTATTGAAGATGGGTATGAATTTGTAGATTTAATCAAAAGCGGAAGAATACCTAAAGAATATATACCTTCTGTAAATGCAGGAGTTGAAGCTGCAATGGAAACTGGAGTTCTAGCTGGATATCCATTAGTAAATATAAGAGCAACCCTTAAGGATGGAACTTATCATGACGTTGACTCTTCAGAAATGGCTTTTAAAATTGCTGGATCAATGGCACTTAAAGATGGTGCAAAAAAAGCTGGTGTTAAATTGCTCGAACCAGTTATGACTGTAGAGGTGGTAACACCAGAAGATTTCATGGGAGATGTTGTCGGAGATCTTTCCTCAAGAAGAGGAAAGATAGCTGAAATGGGGCAAAGAGGATCTGCAAAGGTTGTCAATGCTAAAGTACCGTTATCAGAAATGTTTGGATACGCAACTGATTTGCGTTCTCGAACTCAAGGCCGTGCAACATTTACGATGCAGTTTGATAGTTATGAAGACGTACCAGACAGCATAACTAAAGAAATAACTGCGAGTATTCGTGGAGTAGAGGTAGAAGTTTAAGCCTTAAGAGGTTTAAATTTTAACAAAAAAGGAGAAAATATGTCAAAGGAAAAATTTGACCGAAGCAAGCCTCATGTGAACGTCGGTACAATGGGACACATTGACCACGGTAAAACCACATTGACGGCCGCTATTACAAAAGTCTTATCTGAAGCTGGTGGAGGAGTAGCTACTGCTTTTGAAGATATTGACAAAGCCCCTGAAGAGAGGGAAAGAGGAATCACAATTCAGATAGCTCACGTTGAGTATGAAACTGAAAATAGGCATTATGCTCACGTAGATATGCCTGGTCACGCTGATTATGTAAAAAACATGATTACCGGTGCCGCACAGGTTGATGGAGCAATTTTGGTTGTTTCTGCAGCTGATGGTCCTATGCCACAAACGAGAGAACACGTTCTACTTGCTAGGCAAGTAGGTGTACCAGCTATTGCAGTATTCCTTAACAAAGTCGATCAAGTTGATGATGATGAACTTTTAGATCTTGTAGAGATGGAAGTAAGAGAATTATTAAACGAATATGACTTTCCAGGAGATGATGTCCCTGTAGTTAAAGGATCAGCACTTGCTGCTCTTGAAGGAAAAGAAGAAGGCGTCAATGCTGTTAAAGAATTAATGGATCAAGTTGATGCTTACATAGAAGAACCAATAAGAGATGTTGACAAACCGTTTTTGATGCCTGTTGAAGACGTATTCTCCATTACTGGTAGAGGTACTGTTGTAACAGGTAGAATTGAACAAGGTATTGTTAACGTAAACGAAGAAGTCGAAATTGTTGGAATTAGAGAAACATCTAAATCAGTCTGTACTGGTGTTGAGATGTTCAGAAAACTTCTTGATGAAGGTAGAGCAGGTGACAACGTCGGTCTTCTCTTACGTGGAGTTGATAAAGAGGATGTTGAAAGAGGACAGGTTATTGCAAAACCTGGCTCAATTACACCTCATACAAAGTTTGAGGCAGAAGTTTATGTTCTTACAAAAGAAGAAGGTGGAAGACACAATCCATTTTTCAAAGGATATAGACCACAATTCTATTTCAGAACTACTGACGTTACTGGTGAAGTAACTCTAAGTGAAGGTACTGAAATGGTTATGCCTGGTGACAACGTTTCTATCTCTGTAGAACTCATTTCTCCAATTGCAATGGAAGAAGGAGTGAAGTTCGCAATTAGAGAAGGTGGTAGAACTGTTGGAGCTGGTCAGGTGACAAAAGTTATCGAGTAATAAAAATTAACCGGGAGTAGACTTCATACTCCCGGTTTTTTTTGAGGAAAAAATGGCAAAAGGACAACAAATTAGAATAAAGCTTAAAGCTTACGACAACTATGTTGTTGATGAATCTGCACGTAAAATTGCTGAAACAGTTCTAAAAACACAAGCAAAAGTTAAAGGTCCTGTGCCATTACCAACTCAAATACATAGATACTGTGTAATTAGGTCGCCTCACGTAGATAAAAAGTCTCGTGAACATTTTGAAATGAGAATTCATAAGCGACTAATTGATATAGTTGAACCAACCCCAAAGACTGTCGACTCTCTTATGAGACTTGATCTACCAGCAGGCGTTGAAGTAGAGATTAAATTATGAACACTTTAATAGCCAGAAAAGTTGGTATGACTCAGATATTTGATGAAAACTCCAAAGCTCTAGGAGTAACTGTTCTAGATGTTTCAGATTGTAGAGTAGTTCAGATTAAAAACAATGAATTAGATGGATACAGCGCAGTACAGCTTACAATAGGAACCAAAAAAAATTCTACCAAACCTCTCCAAAATCATTTTAAAAAATATAATTCTGAACCAGGCGAAATTGTTTTAGAAGTTGAAGTTGATGAAAGTTTTGAATTAGATCCTGGGGCAGTAGTGAAAGTTTCAGACGTATTTGAGATTGGACAGAAAGTAGACATTTCTGGAATTTCAAAAGGAAAAGGATTCGCTGGAGTAATGAAAAGACATAATTTTTCAGGTCAAAAAGCTAGTCACGGTGTTCATAAAGTTCATAGAGCAGGTGGTTCTATTGGTAATGCTTCATATCCAGGCCATGTATTTAAAGGTCAAAAAATGGCTGGAAGAATGGGAAATGAAAAGTCAACGATTCAATCAGTCACAATTGTTGGTCTCAATGAAGAAAAAAATTATTTATTGGTAAACGGTTCAGTGCCTGGCAACAAGGGAAACATTGTAAAAATTCAAAAAGCTGTAAAGGTTAAGCAATGAGTGTTAAATTAGATACCTTAAATACAAAAGAAAACAAAGTTTCAAAAAAACAATATAAATTTGAACCTATTGAAGAAATAAACATTGGCCTTTTACATCAAGTAGTAAAGGGAAGTAGAACAAACTTCAGAAATAACACTGCTTCAGTTAAAACTAGGGCTCAAGTTTCTGGTACTGGTGCAAAACCTTGGGCTCAAAAAGGAACAGGACGTGCACGTCAAGGTTCTTTAAGATCTCCACAATTTGTTGGTGGTGGTGTTGCTCATGGTCCTGGAACTAGGGTGTATAAAGACAGGACACCAAAAAAAATGAAAAGCAAGGCATTAGCAATGGCGATTTCTCAAAGAATTTCAGAAGAATCAGTTTTTGTAATTGATGGGAATGGTATAGATTCTCCATCTACTAAATTAGCTGCTTCAGCTTTAAAAGAATTTGATATTAAAAGAAGCTTTACATTGGTTTATTCTGATGAGGACGAAGTTTTATTCAAGTCATTCAGAAACTTGGAAGATTCAAAATTAGTTTCTGTAAGCAAAGTTGCTGCAATTGACATCATATCAACCGATGATACAATTTTTTCTGCAAACGCTATCACAAAATATTTAGGGGATGAATAATGAAATACCTTGAAGATGTATTGATTGCACCTGTGATTTCTGAAAAGTCTTATGATAGAATTTCTAACTCAAATTCTTATACATTTTTTGTTCACCCAAAAACCGATAAGCCTCAAATCAAAAAAGCTGTTGAACAAATGTTTGATGTGAACGTACTCAGAGTTAACACAATGTACCGCAAAGGTAAGAAGAAAAGATTTGGATATGTTTTTGGCCAGCAAAGTACTAGAAAAATAGCTATAGTTACGCTTTCTGAAGGTGAAACTATTGAGGCTTTTGGAGTTTAATTATGGGTTCAAAAAAAATTAGACCAGTAACTCCAGGAATGAGAGGACAGGTTTCAACAGACTTTAAAGATATTACAAAAAAGAAGCCTGAAAAATCGTTGCTACAGTCTAAAAAATCTTCTGGTGGAAGAAATAATAAGGGTCGAATTACATCTCGCCATAGAGGCGGAGGACATAAACAGAAATATAGAATTATAGATTTTAAGAGGATTAAAGATGGGATTCCAGCTAGAGTAGCTGGAATAGAATATGATCCAAACAGAAATGCAAGAATAGCACTTCTTCATTATGTCGATGGTGAAAAAGCTTACATCATCGCTCCAGATGGCGTTAAGGTTGATTCAATTATCGAGTCAGGTTCTAAAGCAGATATAAAAGATGGAAACTGTCTTCCATTGAGAAATATTCCTGCTGGTACATTTGTTCATGCAGTTGAGTTAAGACCTGGTGGGGGAGCTAAAATGGCTCGATCAGCAGGATCTTCTGTGCAGTTAATGAGCAAAGAAGGCGACACAGCATTATTAAGACTTCCATCTGGTGAAATGAGAAATGTTCCTATGGACTGCAGAGCAACTGTCGGCACCGTCGGTAATGCAGAGGCAGAATTAACAAAGTTAGGAAAAGCTGGACGAAATAGATGGAAAGGTGTTAGGCCACAGACTAGAGGTGTTGCTATGAACCCAGTTGACCACCCACTTGGCGGTGGAGAAGGTAAATCTTCTGGAGGCCGTGTTCCTGTAAGCCCATGGGGAAAACCAGAGAAGAAGACTAGAAAGAAAAATAAATACAGTAAAAAGTCAATTGTTAGAGGTAGATCTCAAAAGGGAAGAAACTAATATGTCAAGAAGTTTAAGAAAAGGACCATTTGTTGACGAGCATCTTCTAAAAAAAGTAGAAGAAGCTCAAAATACTGGCAACAAGGGAGTCATAAGGACTTGGAGTCGTCGCTCAACTGTTGTTCCTGAAATGGTTGGTTTAACAATAGCTGTACATAACGGAAGACAACATTTACCAGTATTTATAACAGAAGCAATGGTTGGTCACAAACTTGGAGAGTTTTCACCAACCAGAACATTTAAAGGGCATCCAGGACAAAGCTAATGGAAAAAACAACAGTAAAAGCACAAAGTAAATATTTAAGGCAATCTCCTTATAAAATGAGACTTGTTTTAAATCTCATTAGAGGGCTTAATGTTCAAGATGCTTTAAATGTATTAACTTTTACAAAAAGAAAAGCAGCAACTGAAATAAAACAGCTCCTCGAAAGTGCGATCGCAAATGCTGAAGCAAACTATAATTTAAATTCGTCTGATTTATATATTTCAAAAGCAATTGCTAATGAAGGGCCAACACTAAAAAGATTTAGACCACGTGCAAGAGGTAGAGCTGGAAGAATCAATAAAAGAACTACCCATTTACTAATTGAGTTAGAAAGTGTGGGTGAGTAATGGGTCAAAAAACACATCCATACGCATTTAGAATTGGTATTGTAAACGACTGGAAATCTCGTTGGTTTAACAGCAAAGATTACAAAGACTTAGTTAATCAAGATTATCAAATTAGAGATTTTCTATCACGACAGCTTCCTAAGGCTGCTGTCTCTCGTATCGACATTGAAAGAAGAGACAAAGGTGGAACATTGACTGTAGACATACATACAGCTAGACCAGGAGTTGTAATAGGCCGAAAAGGTGTTGAAGCAGACAGGTTAAGAAAAGGTATTGAAAAGCTATCTAAGCAGCCAGTAAAGCTAAATATTATAGAAATAAGAGAAGCAGAATTAGACGCCCAACTTTTAGCTAGAGGAATAGCAGACCAATTAGAAAACAGAGTAGCTTTTAGAAGAGCTATGAAAAGAGCTGTTACTGCTGCATTAAAAGCTGGTGCTGAAGGTGTCAGAGTTGAATGTTCAGGGAGACTCGGTGGAGCAGAAATGGGAAGAAGAGAATGGTATAGAGAAGGAAGAGTGCCTCTACACACATTACGTGCCGATATAGATTTTGGAAGAGCAGCAGCACACACTACAGTCGGAGCAATAGGTGTAAAAGTTTGGGTTTATAAAGGCGATGTTGTTGGTTCAAACAAGCTTAGACAAGAAAAAATATCTGCGGAAGCAAACCTAGCTAGTGGCGGTCCAGCAGCTGGAAGAGTTAAATCAGTTAAATCAAGAGCGGAAGCTGCTGTTGGTGAAAAGAAAGATTCAAAAATTCTAGAAGCTGGCGGAGGTAAAAAAGCTAATGAGGAACAAGCATCAAAGATAGTTGAAGCTGGTGGAGGTAAAAAAATTACCAAAGAAGAAGCTCAAGCAAAGTTTGAAGAAGAAAAATCAATTTTAGAAGAAGAGTAAAAATATGTTAATGCCAAAAAAAACAAAATATAGAAAGTCTTTTCGAGGAAGAAGAAAAGGGAACTCAAAAGGTGGAAATCTTGTTTTCTTTGGTGATTTTGGTTTGCAAGCAGTAGAAACTTCTTACGTTACTGGAAGACAAATAGAAGCTGCAAGAATTACAATAACACGAACCATGAAACGTGGTGGTAAGGTATGGATTAATATATTTCCTCATAAACCTATTACAAAAAAACCTGCAGAAGTAAGAATGGGATCTGGTAAAGGTAATGTTGAATATTATGTTGCTGTAGTAAAGCCTGGCCGTATACTCTTTGAAATATCCGGTGTGCCAGAGGATGTTGCTCGTGAAGCAATGAGAAAAGCAGGTCATAAATTGCCTATGAAAACTAAATTTGTTACGAGGGTTAACGTATGAGTGTTAATGACCTAAGAGAACTTTCTGTTCAAGAATTAGAAAATAAAATAGTTGATTTAAAAAAAGAACTTATGGATTCAAGATTTGCACTTGCAACAAGCCAGATTGAAGACACTTCTGTTTTTAAAAAAATTAAAAAGGAGATTGCACAAGCAAACACAATTTTAACTGAAAAACAAAATGAACTAAATAATGAGGTAACTGAATAATGGAAAATATGGAAAGATCATCAAGAAAAGTAAGGACTGGAATAGTGGTTTCTGATGCTCGTGAAAAAACCGTTACAGTTGCAATAGAACTTCAATTTCCTCATCCAAAATATAAAAAAATTGTTAAAAAGACTAGAAAACTACATGCTCATGATGAAAGTTTCGAAGCAAAAGTTGGCGATACAGTCAAAATAATGGAAACTAAACCATTTTCTAAAACAAAAAAATGGCGTGTTACTGAAGTAGTGGAGAGGGCAAGATGATTCAAAAAGAATCTAGGCTTAAAGTTGCTGACAACTCTGGTGCAAAAGAAGTACTCTGTATCAAAGTTAAAGGAAGCTCTCGAATTAGATATGCTGGACTAGGAGATACATTTGTTGCAACAGTTAAAGATGCTATTCCTGGTGGTCAAATCAAAAAAGGTGACATAGTTCAAGCTGTTGTTGTTAGGACTAAGAAGGAAACAAGAAGAAAAGATGGTACATATATACGTTTTGACGAAAATGCATGTGTAATTATTAACGAGCAAGAGCAACCACGAGGTACAAGAATTTTTGGACCAGTTGGTAGAGAATTAAGAGAAAAAAAGTTTATGAGAATAGTTTCTTTAGCTCCGGAGGTTTTGTAATGAAAATTCAAAAAGGAGACATGGTAAAGGTAATATCTGGAAAAGATGCTGGAAAAGAAGGCAAAGTTTTAAAAGCATTTCCAAAAAAAGGAACCGTCCTAGTTGAAGGTGTTAATGTAAATAAAAAACATCAAAAACCACAAGGTCAAACAATGCAAGGTGGGGTTATTGATAAAAGTATGCCAATAAACGTCTCTAATGTTGCATTAGTTGTAAAAAAGAAATCGGGACGAGTTGGTTATAAGTTTGATAAGAATGGCAAGAAATACAGAATATTAGCTCAAACAGGTGATGAAGTATGATTCCTAGATTAAAAGAACAATTTAACACCGAACTAAAGAAAAAAATTATGTCTGAACTTCAATTGGGTAATGTAAATGAAATACCTAGTCTTGAAAAAATAATCATTAACATTGGTGATGGGAAAGCAGCTACTGATGGTAGAGCACTTGAATCAATGGTTGATGAATTAACCGCAATTTCTGGACAAAAACCAGTCATAAGAAGAGCAAAAAAATCAATTGCTGGATTCAAAATTAGAGAAGGAATGCCGATTGGCACATCTGTTACCTTAAGAGGTGACAGAATGTGGGAATTTTATGATAGGTTTGTACAAGTTGTTGTACCAAGAATTCGTGACTTTAGAGGTTTCAGTAAAAAATCGTTTGATGGAAACGGAAATTATACACTTGGATTAAATGAACAGTTAGTTTTTCCTGAAGTTGAGTATGACAAAGTTAGAGATATCAGAGGAATGAACATTACAATTTGTACTTCTGCTAACGATAACGAAAAAGGTTATGTATTATTACAATCGCTAGGATTTCCATTTAGGGAGAATTAATTATGGCAAAAACAAGCAAAATAGTTAAAAATAATCAAAGGAAGAGAGCAATCTCTACCTATGCTGAAAGACGTCAAGAGTTACTTAAGATTATTAAAGATCCTGATACTTCATATGATGAAAAGCGCGAAGCTCAAAAAAAGATTGCAAAAATGCCTAGAGATGCCTCTGCTACAAGACATCGTAATCGATGCGAAGTAACTGGTAGACCTAGAGGTACCCTCAGAAAATTCGGTATGTCAAGAAATACATTCAGAGATTTGGCACTAAAAGGTGAGTTGCCTGGCATAAAGAAAGCTTCCTGGTAAAAATGAATTCAGACCCAATTTCAGATTTTCTTACAAGAATAAGAAATGCATCAATGGTTAGTAAACCATCTGTTTCCGTTCCTCATTCGAAGTTCAAACTAGAACTTTCTAAACTTTTAAAGGATGAAGGATATATAAGCGAAGTTAAAGTTTCTGGAGATGGTTCTGATAAACAAATAGAAATAGATTTAAAGTATTCTGAAAGCGGTTCACCGGTTTTAGCTGGATTAAACAGGCTTAGTAAACCAGGAAGAAGGCTTTACGTAGGTTCTGATTCACTACCAAGAAATAATGGTGGATTAGGAACTGTTATAGTTTCAACTTCAAGAGGTTTATTACCTGATTCTGAAGCTCGAAAAAGAAAACTTGGTGGAGAATTAATTTGTGAGGTTTGGTCATGAGCAGGATAGGAAGTAAAGCAATTGAAATACCTGAAAAAGTAGAATTAAAAATCGATAGTAATTTAATAACTGTTAAGGGCCCAAAAGGTGAGCTTACGGTTGAAATTGTTGATGACAGAATAAATTATGAAATTAATGAAAACATTTTAAATTTTTCTAGAAGTTCTGAAGTTGCTGAAGTTAGAAGCCTTCATGGATTATATAGATCTTTAATCGCAAACAATATTCAAGGCGTTTTGGAAGGCTTTAAGAAGACTTTATTATTAAAAGGTGTTGGACATAGAGCAACTTTGAAAGGTAGTGATATTGAGATTCTTTGTGGATTTTCACATCCTGTAATTTTCAAAAAGGTTGAAGGTATTAATTTCGAAGTGCCAGATCAAAATACGATAATTGTCTCTGGAATCGACAAGGCACTTGTTGGACAAGTATCAGCGAACATTAGAGCTATTAAACCACCTGAGCCATACAAGGGTAAAGGCATTAGGTATGAAGATGAATATGTTAGAAGAAAAGCAGGTAAAGCTGCAGCAACAGCTGGAGCATAAAAAAATATTATGAGAGTTAAAGACAGAAGACAACACAGAAAAATACGAATTAGAAAAAAAATTAATGGCACGGCTTCTGTTCCACGTCTTGCTGTTTTTAAAAGTAATTACAATATATATGTTCAGGCTATAGATGATTTAAATCAAGTAACAATAGCATCAGCAAGCACACTTTCAAAAGAAATTAAATCCAAAAACCTATCAGTTGATTCCTCAAAAGAGGTAGGAGAACTTATGGGTAAAAAGTTAAATGAACTTAATATTTCAAAAGCAGTTTTTGATAGAGGTGGTTATGTATATCACGGTAGAGTTAAATCTTTAGCAGATGGAATTAGAGAAAAAGGGATTGAATTTTAATGGCTGAACTAGAACTCCAAGAAAGTGTAATTCACATTAACAGAGTCGCCAAAGTTGTAAAAGGTGGAAGAAACTTTGCATTTACTGCCCTTGTAGCAGTTGGCGACGGAAATGGAAGGGCTGGAATTGGTTATGGTAAAGGTTCTGAAGTTCCATTAGCTATTCAAAAAGCTATAGAAAATGCTAAAAAAAACATTCAAGATATTCCAATGGCAGGTTCAACAATTGTTCATACCATAATTGGAAAGCATGGATCTTCCAAGGTTCTTCTAAAGCCAGCAGCTCCTGGTACAGGAGTTATTGCAGGAGGTGCAGCTAGACAGGTACTTGAAGTTGCAGGTGTTAAAGACATACTTGCAAAATCTTTAGGTTCACCAACTCATCTCAATGTTGCCAAAGCAACAATCAATGGCTTGTTAAATCAAAGAACACCAGACATAGTTGCTGGACTTAGGGGTAAAAAACCATCCGAGGTAGCACCAGCTGGTTTAGTTCAAGCATATGAAAAAACTAAAGCTGAAAAAAAAGTAAAGGCAGTAGATGAAAGTTAAAATTACTTTAAAAAGAAGCTTAATTGGGCAAAAACAAAAAGCTCGAGAGACTGTAAGGAGCTTAGGTCTTAAGAAAATTAATTCTTCAACCGAAAGAGAACTCAACCCAATGATTGAAGGTATGCTTCACAAAATTAGACATTTAGTAGAAATAGAAGAGATTAAATAAAATGAAAAAACTAAGATTTCATCATTTGAAACCAACCCCTGGATCTACAAAACAAAAATTAAGAAAAGGTAGAGGAGAGTCAGGTAAAAGAGGGAAAACTGCAGGTCGAGGTACTAAGGGTACAGGTGCAAGAAAAACAGTACCAGCATATTTTGAGGGAGGTCAGATACCTCTATATAGACGTATTCCTAAAGTGAGGGGCATTGGTAATCCTGCAAAAATGGCATATGTTGTTGTCAATGTCAGCGAATTAGAAGAAAAAAATTTAGTAGGTGAAGTCACTCCTGATACATTAAGAGAGATGGGGCTAACTAGAAAAAAAGGTTTGGTAAAAATATTAGGTGATGGTCAAATCACCAAAAAAATAGATTTGAAAGTTCATGCTATAAGTGAAGTTGCTAAAAGCAAAATTGAAAGTGCTGGCGGTACTGTAGAAATTATTAAAGAGTAATTATGCAACTATCTATTTTTAGATATATTTTCAAAATTCCAGATTTAAGAAAAAGAATTCTATTCACTTTATTCATGTTTGCAGTTTATAGATTAGGAGCTGCTGTGCCAGTACCAGGTGTAGATCTTGATGCTGTACAGAGACTTACAGATTCTGGGTCACAGGCCGGTATCTATGGGTTGCTTAATTTATTTTCTGGTGGAGCATTAGAGACTTTTTCAGTATTTGCTCTTGGAATAATGCCTTACATAACTGCAAGCATTATTCTCCAGTTGTTAACTGTTGTAATCCCAAGGTTGCAAAAACTTCAAGAGGAGGGTGAGTCGGGCAGGAAAGTTATCACCCAATGGACAAGATATATTACTGTTGTTTTAGCCCTTTTACAATCTACAGCATTAACTTACTTATTTTCTAGAGGAAGTTTAACTGGAGGAATCTCATTGATTCCAAACTATACACCATCTCGAGTTGGGCTAATAGTCCTAACCATGACTGCTGGTACTGCATTTATTATGTGGATTGGCGAGCTTATTTCTCAACGAGGTGTAGGAAATGGTATGTCTTTAATAATTTTTGCCAGCATAGTCAGTCAGTTACCATCTCAGTTTGGAAGTTCTTATCAAGTAACAGCTGGACAAGGAAGAGTTGGCCAATTTGTGTTTCTTATGGTCATGTTCATACTTATGATTGTTGGAATAATTTATGTAGAACAAGGTCAAAGAAGAATTCCTATACAGTTCGCAAAACGAGTTAGAGGAAGAAAAGTTATGGGTGGTCAAAGCACATATATTCCATTAAAAGTTAATAGTGCTGGAGTTATTCCAGTAATATTTGCAACTAGTATTTTGTTTTTCCCTGCTTTAGTAGCTACTTCTTTACCGCAAGACAATAATGTTACAGCCGCAATTAGAAATTGGATTGATGTTAATTTAGCTAACTCTCAGGGGACAACTTGGTTTTATGTTTTCTTTCTTGGTATATTGATAATTTTCTTTACATATTTTTATACAACTATTCAATTTGATCCTGTTCGTCAGTCTGACATGATTAGAAGACAAGGTGGCTTCGTACCTGGAGTCAGGCCTGGAATTTCTACTACAAATTATCTTTCACATATTATTAACAGAATTACCCTTCCAGGATCAGTGTTTTTAGCTTCAGTTGCAGTCCTTCCCTCAATAGCATCTGTGATATGGGACATACCTCTTGGATTTAGTGGTATTTCAATTCTTATTACAGTTGGTGTAGCTTTGGAAACTATGAAGCAAATTGAGAGCCAATTAAGTATGCGAAACTATGAAGGATTTATTGATTGAGCAATTTAGTAATCTTTCTAGGACCGCCTGGTGCTGGAAAAGGGACTCAAGCAATATCAATAGCTAAAGAAAAAAATCTTGCTCACATATCAACTGGTGACATGCTTCGTGAGCACGTAAGCAACGAAACAGAGCTTGGAAAAATTGCTAAAACTATACTCGAGGAAGGTAAGCTTGTTCCAGATTCTTTGGTAATTGAGATGTTGCAAGAAAGACTTCTTTCGAGTGATTGTGTTAACGGAGCAATACTTGACGGCTTTCCCAGAACAATTGCACAAGCAGAAAGTCTAGACAAAATAAGCGACGGATTTAAAATTTCTAAAGTAATCGTTTTTGAAGCTGATCGTGATGAGCTAATTAAAAGAATTTTAAGTAGAGGTGAAACAAGTGGTAGGAGTGATGACACTATAGAGTCCGTAAGTGTCAGACTTGAAGTTTATGAAAAGGATACTGCTCCTCTAATTGAATACTATGAAACAAATAATTTAGTTGTAAAGATAAATGCGGTTGGGGAAGTTGAAAATATTTATAATTTAATACTGAAAGAATTTACATAAATAATGCTTACATATAAAACTTCTGAAGATTTTGAGAAGATGGCAAGAGCAGGCAAAGTAGTTTCAAATATACATTACGAAATTTACAATTCAACTAAACCTGGAATGACATTCAAAGACCTAGATGATATTGCTAAAAATATTGTAGAAAATTCAAATGTTCAATCAAGTTTTTTTGGTTACGCACCCCCTGGACACGATCCTTATCCAGCTTATATTTGTTCCTCGCCAAATGACACAATAGTTCATGGGATACCTAACGATACAATCATAAAGGAAGGTGACTTAATTTCTATAGATGTTGGAGTATCATTTGAGGGTTTTCATGCTGACGCTGCCTTTACTTATGGTGTTGGAGAAATCTCAAGTGAGGACAAGTTTCTAATTGAAACCACCAAGCATGCGTTAAATGAAGCAGTAAAACTAGTTAAAGATGGGCAAAAATTAGGAACAATTGGATATAAGATTGACAAAATAGCTACACGAAAAAACCTTGGTAATGTAAAAAACTATGTTGGACACGGAATTGGTCAAGAAATGCATGAGGAACCACAGGTACCTCATTATGGTAAAAAAAATACAGGCTTTGAATTAAAAACAGGAATGGCTATTTGTATTGAACCTATGTTTAATTTAGGCTCTGAAGAAACAATGGTAGATGAAGACGGATGGACAGTTAAGACAACAGATGGTCAAAATTCAGCCCATTGGGAACATACAATAGGATTAACTGAGGAAGGGACACGTGTTTTTACAGAAAACTTATTTTAATTTTGTGTTTGTAATAGTTTCAAATCGCACTAATCTAGTAAATCGGTCACATAATCAAGGCTAATTTTGGTAGAAAAAGAAAAAAACATAATTAAAGTTCAAGGAACTGTTATGGAAACTCTCCCAAATGCCTCTTTTAAGGTCCAACTTGAAAGTGGTGCAGAAATTTTAGCCCATGTGTCTGGAAAAATGAGGATGAGGTACATAAGGATTTTACCTGGGGATATTGTTGAAATGGAAGTTTCACCATATGATCCCACAAGAGGTAGGATAATTTGGAGACATAAATGAAAGTTAAATCTAGCGTTAAAAAGAGAGGCCCTAACGATCAAATCGTTAGAAGAAAGGGCAAACTTTACGTAATAAACAAAAAAAATCCTCGTCATAAGCAGAGGCAAGGTTAAGTTTTAATGGCACGTATTTCAGGTATAGATATTCCAAGAGAAAAAAGGGTAATCGCATCACTACGTTACATACATGGTGTTGGCGCAAAAAGAGCAGACGATATATGCACAGACCTCAACATTGATCCAAGTACACGCGTTAGCAATCTAACAAATGATGAAGTTGCACAAATTAGAAAGTACATTGAGGCAAATTTCAGAGTAGAGGGTGATCTTAGAAGAGACGTATCACAAAATATTAGAAGAAAAACTGAAATTGGTACTTATCAAGGTTTAAGACATAGAAAAGGGCTTCCTGTTAGAGGTCAAAGAACTCATACAAATGCTAGGACGAGAAAAGGTCCTAGATTTGCAATAGCTGGTAAGAAGAAAGCATTGAAATAATGGCTGATCAAAAAACTAAAAAGAAAGTCAAAAAAAATGTACCTGCTGGAGTAGCACATATAAAAGCAAGTTTTAACAATACAATAATAAATATATCAAACCCATCTGGTGAAACTATAGTTTGGACATCAGGTGGCTCGGTTGGCTTTAAGGGTTCAAGAAAGTCTACTCCTTATGCTGCACAAGTAGCAGCTGAGGAAGCTGTTAGAAGAGCCACTGAGTATGGAGTTCAAAAGCTAGACATAATAATTAGTGGTACAGGTGCAGGTAGAGAAACAGCTGTAAGAACTTTACAAAACATGGGTATGGATGTTGGAACAATTAAAGACATTACTCCAACACCTCATAATGGCTGTAGACCAAAGAAGAGAAGAAGAGGATAATGGCAAGGTATACAGGACCTAGAGTTAGAGTTTCAAGAAGGATAGGATTTAATGTTTTTGAAAATAGAAAAGGTGATAAAGCACTTCAAGATAGGCCTTATCCACCAGGTGAGAATGGTCGAAAACGAGTTAGAGAAACAGATTATGGTACCCAGTTAAAAGAAAAACAAAAAGTACGATACATGTATGGTGTTCTTGAAAAACAGTTTAGAAATTATTATAAAGAAGCTACAAGAATGCCTGGTATTACTGGTGAAAACCTCCTTATACTTCTTGAATCAAGGTTAGACAATGTTATATATAGAGCTGGGTTTGCTTCAACAAGGCCTCAAGCAAGGCAGTTAGTTTCTCATAGGCACTTTAAGCTAAACGGTAAATTTGTAGATGTTCCCTCACATAAGGTTAAACCAGGGGATGTTATTGAGATTAAAGATGCAAGCAATGATTTAATTATTATCCAACATACTATTGATACTGGACAGGACAATGTAATACCTAGCTGGTTAGATGTAGATAATAAAAAGAAATCTGTAAAAATTAATGCTGAACCTTCTAGGGGTGATGCAAGTTCGCAGATTGAAGAACAGTTAATAGTAGAGCTTTATTCGAAGTAAACATTTGAGAGGAGAAATAAAATGTTAATGTTACAAAGACCTGAAATTACCCAGGAAGAGCTTGGTAAAAATAGAACAAAGTTTGTAATCGAACCCTTAGAACCAGGATTTGGTCTTACCTTAGGCAATACAATGAGAAGAGCGTTGCTTTCTAGAGTTCCAGGAGTAGCTGTAACTGGAATCAAAATTGATGGAGTAAATCATGAATTTACATCAATACCAGGAGTTGTAGAAGACGTTTTGGACTTACTTCTAAATTTAAAAAGACTAGTTCTAAAGGTTGACGATCAAGAAAGTCACACACTTACTGTTAAAGCCAAAGGTCCAGGAGATGTTCTCGCAGCACAAATCCAATGTCCTGCTGGAGTTGAAGTCGTGAATACTGATATGAAAGTATGCACATTGTCAGACAACTCTACTCTTGATATGGAAGTTTCAATAGCACATGGAGTAGGTTATAGATTGGCTGATAAAAATAAAACAAGCGATTCAAACTTCATACCAATTGACTCTATTTTTTCTCCAATTGTAAAAGTGAGCTATGGAGTTTCACCTACACAGGTTGGTCAAGTAACTGACTACGATAAGTTAACTTTAGATGTTGAAACTGATGGTTCAATTGAGCCAAGCGAAGCAATCTCATCAGTTGGAAAAACTCTTGGTGAATTATGGAAGCTTTTTGCAGATATTGATGAGGGGGTTGGATTAGAACTTGGAGAATTAACTATTTCTGAAGGAAGTTCTCCTGATCTCTCATTATCAGTTGATGCACTAGATTTATCTGAAAGACCAAGAAATTGTCTAGGTAGAGAAAATATAACTACAGTTGGTCAAATTCTTGAATATACAGAAGATGATTTGCTAAACCTAACTAACTTTGGACAAAAAAGTTTAGATGAATTAGTTGCAAAGCTTGATGAGCTCGGACTCAGCCTTCCAACGAGTTCTGATCTTGACTCAGGAGATATGGCTGATGCCTAAACCTACTAAAGGTAAAAGGCTTGGAGGTTCTTCTTCACATGAGGATCAAATTATTAGTAATTTAATCAGTGCTTTAATTGAACATGAAAAAATTGAAACAACAGTTACAAAAGCTAAAACTGTAAAGCCTTATGCAGAAAAGGTTATTACAAAAGCAAAAAGTGGCACTCTTCATGATAGAAGACAAGTGTTAAAAATAATTCAAAACAAATCTGTTGTTGCAAAACTTTTTGATGAAATTGGTCCAAAGTATGAAGACAGAAACGGTGGATATACTAGGATTACAAGAACTACATATAGACAAGGTGATGGCACAGAGCTAGCTGTATTAGAACTAGTCTAAATTTGAATTCTTTAAAAGATATCTGGTCACAATTTCAAAAATTTATTAGATTAAATCAAGATGTGTTTATCAGATTCAGTAATGATAGATATGAGTCTGGAAACTCACTTATAGTAGTGCTGGTAAGCCTTCTAAGTATTTATGTTCCATTTATCCTGAATTCAAGCTCAACAAACATTAGCGATATTGTTTTTTACGGATTAGTAGACGGTGTTTTTGCTTGGTTGTTTGCAACTCTTGCTTCATGGTTTTTACTAACAAGGGCATTTAATACGATTATTGAAATTACTAATCTTTTAATTTTTACAGGATACACTCATGGGCTTCTCTGTATTTTTGGGATAATTATTTTTATTAATAATTACTTTTCTATTCCGCAAAATATATTTCAACTTTTAACTTTATTAATATTTGGTTGGATGTATTTTGTATTAACTAAAGCACTTGCAACTGCCTTCCTTCTTGAAAAAAGAACATCAAGTATTGCCTCTGTAACATTTTTAGCTATCTTAATATTTTTTTCTGATCCAATTCGTATTTTTGTTTAATGCAAAACTACAAGTTAATTATTTCCTACGATGGAACTAAATTCCACGGTTTTCAAATACAAAAAGATAAAATAACCGTACAAGGGGAATTCCAAAAAGCAATAGAAATATTTACTGAAAAATATGAATTGAATTACTCTGGCAGAACAGATGCAGGTGTCCATGCTAAAGCGCAAGTAATAAACATAAAAACAGAATTAGCTATTAACAACAAAATAATAAATTCTTTAAATAATATTTTAGGTTCCAAAATCTCTATAAATTCTTTTAAGACAGTAAAAGACAGCTTCCACGCTAGGTATGACGCATTTGAGAGAACTTATAAATATTTTTTGTCAGATATTAATCAGCAATATCCTTATTTAAGCAATCACTCTTATATTTATCCAAAGAAATTAGATTTAAAAAAACTAAACTATGTATCAAAGGTGTTTGTAGGTGAACATAATTTTTCTTCTTTTTCAAAACTTGATGTAAATAAAAACCCAAATAGACAAATATACAAGAGCAACTGGGTAAAAAAGCGTGATTATTTTGAGTATACAATTACTGGTAACTCTTTTTTGAGAAACATGGTGCGTAATTTAGTTGGTGTTCAAATAGCTTATTGTGAGGATAAAGTCACATATAGTGAAATTTCTAAAAATCTTCTTAATCCTAAAGAAGAAAGGCTAAACTACTTAGCTCCTCCAAATGGCTTAGTACTTTGGAATGTTAAATACTAGTTTTCATAAATATAAATGCACTTTATACTAGTAGTTCGTTACAATTCAAAAAGATTGATAAATGAATACTAAAACAACATTTAAAGGCATAGAGGCTTCTGAGCGCGAATGGCACTTGGTTGATGCATCTGGACTACCTATAGGTCGCTTAGCGAGTGAATTAGCTCAAATTTTACGTGGTAAGCACAAACCACAGTATGCTCCCCATTTAGATGTCGGTGATCATGTTGTTGTAATAAATGCAGGAAAAATTGCAATTACTTCAAAAAAACCTGAACAAAAAATGTATCATTCTCACTCTGGTTATCCTGGAGGAATAAAGTCTGAAAGTTTTAATTCATTAAGACAAAGAAAGCCTGAAAAAATAATAGAAAGAGCGGTATGGGGAATGCTTCCAAAAAATCGACTAGGAAGAGCTGTACTAAAAAAGTTACATATTTATCCTGGTGCAAACCATCCTCACCAAAGCCAAAACCCAAGAGAATTAGTTTTTAACATAAAGAAAGTTGAAGAAAATGCCTGATAATTTTTACGGAACAGGAAGAAGAAAATCTTCTGTAGCAAGAGTAACTATTACTGAAGGAAACGGCAAGTTTACATTTAATGGTAAAGATTTAGCACAATACTTTCCAAGCCCGTCAATGAAAATGACAATAGAAAAACCGTTTAAGGTGGTTTCTCTTGAAGGTAAATTTGATATGGTCGTTAATGTAAGCGGAAGTGGACTTTCTGCACAATCAGATGCAGTAGCTCTTGGAATATCCAGAGCATTAATAAAAATGGATCCTGAACTAAGGCCAAAGCTTAAGAAGGCAGGACTTCTAACACGGGATGCTCGCAAGGTCGAAAGAAAGAAATACGGTCTTAAAAAAGCTAGAAGAGCTGAACAGTTTACTAAGAGATAAAAAACAAATTGAAGAAATATTTCGGTACCGATGGAATCCGAGGTATTCCAAATAAAAATTTAACCAAAGAAATAGTTGCTAATGTTGCCTGTTCTGTTGAGGATATTTTACAACCAACTTCTGTTGCTGTTATTTTAGATACCCGCGATTCTTCATTAGAAATATTAGATTGGATCTGTGAAGGATTTTCAGAAAATATTGAAGTAATTAATTATGGAATATTACCTTCAGGATCTATGCCCGTATTGCTAGAAAATTTTGGACATAATCTTGGAATTATAATTTCAGCTTCACATAATCCGAGTGAATATAACGGTATTAAATTAATTGACGAAAATGGTTCTAAGCTTCAAGACGAAATTGAAATTAAAATTGAAGCAAATATAGAAAATATTCTTTTACCAAGTGCACACACTAGTTATAAAGAATCTGAAGAAGGATATAAAGTTTATTTTGAGTTTCTTAACCAGATTCTTGATTTTGAATTAACATCTTTTAATTTACTTATTGATAGTGCAAATGGTTCTGCATACAAAATAATAGATGAGTTATTAAAAGACAGTGACGCTAAGTATAAAATGATTGCAAATGAGCCTAATGGAGAAAATATAAATCTAGCCAGTGGAGCTACACATACAGAAAATTTAATAAAAAATCTAAAAAAAGGAGAAATTGGAGCTGCATTTGATGGAGATGCAGACAGGCTCATAATGGTTGATGAAAACGGTATTACTTGTAATGGAGATATCTTAATATTATTAATTGCTAAATATTTATCCTCTACTAATCAACTCAACAATGACGTCGTGGTTTCAACTGTTATGTCTAATTTTGGATTTAAAAATGCAATGGAAAAAAATAATTTTAAAAATATTGAAACAGCTGTTGGAGATAAATATGTGGCCGAAGCAATGTTAGAAAGCAACGCTTCTATTGGTGGAGAGCAATCTGGACATATAATAATTTCAGACAAGCTTCCAGTAGGTGATGGTCTTCTTACTTTAATTTATTCTTTAAAAGCTTTATCATTCTTTAAGACTACTTTATCTCAATTTCGTGAGGATAATATTAAAGAGTATCCACAACAGCTAATCAACATAGAACTTAAAAATATGCCGGATATAAACCAACTAGAAGAATTAGACAATATTGCAAAGACACTGTCAGAGGAAGAAAATTTAGACGGCAGATACTTAATAAGAAATTCTGGTACAGAACCACTTCTTAGAGTTCTTGTCGAGGCCAGTGAGGAAGAGTCTGTTGAGAAATTCAGTGAAAACTTAGTCAACAAAATTAAAAACTTCTTACAAACTTAAATTAGTTTCTTATAATTATAATAACGAGCAATTAGCGCCAGGCCTTGAAAAAGGTGACGAGGAAGTATGTTATCGAAACATTCGGCGGATGCATACTCGGCTCTGCAGTCGTAATAAATTGTTTAAAAACATAGAGAGATCTGTGAACAGAAACAATTTAAAGCAGTCTTTATTACAACCTGCTCGTTGGAATGGAGATATAATGTGTGGAATAGTAGGGTATTCAGGCCCAAAAGAACCATTACCAATTCTAATTAATGGTTTATCACGTTTAGAGTATCGAGGATACGATTCAGCTGGTATTGCAATTTCTGATGGTAACAAGATTATTGTTGAAAAAAAAGAAGGTAAACTCGACGTTTTAAAAAATCATTTAAAAGATAGCAACATTAAAGGAAATTTAGGAATTGGTCATACAAGATGGGCAACTCATGGAGTTCCAAATGATGTTAATGCACATCCACATTCTGACAATAGTGAAGAATTTGCAATTATTCATAATGGAATAATCGAGAACTATGCAGAAATTAAAAAAGATCTTTTAGAAAAAGGTTTTAAATTTAAATCTGATACTGACACAGAGGTTGTTGCAGTTGAATTAAGTCGAAAATGGAATGGGCAATTGTTGAAAACTGTTACTGATGTAGCAAAAACTTTAGAAGGAACATATGCTCTTGTAGTAACTACTACAAGAGAAGAAGGAACAATTGTAGCAGGCCGTTTAATGAGCCCTCTTGTTTTAGGTGTTGGAGAAAACGAAGTATTCCTAGCATCTGATGCAGCAGCTATTTTAGAACACACAAATAAAATGATTTTTCTTGAAAATGGAGATTTTGTAGAAATTAAAAATGGTCAGTATAAGTTGTTTGATTCAGAACTGAATGAGATTGAAAGAGAAATTCAAGAAATAGACTGGGAGGTTTCCGAAGCTGAAAAACTAGGGTATGACCACTTTATGTATAAAGAAATACTTGAACAGTCAGAAGTAATAGAACGAACCATTTCTGGAAGACTTGAAAAAAATTCTAAAGAAATTCCAATTAAGCAAGATGAAGCATCAAAGTATGAAAAAATTTGGATAGTTGCATGCGGTACTGCTTACCATGCTGGTTTATTCGGAAAAGACATATTTGAAAAAGTTCTAGGAGTACCAGTCAGTGTTGAACTTGCTTCAGAATTTAGATATAGAGAACCAATAGTTGGCGAAAACGATTTAGGCATTGTAATTTCACAATCTGGTGAAACCATGGACACAATTGCTGCTACTGAGCTCTTAAAGGAAAATGGTGCCCATGTGCTTGCTTTAGTTAATGTTGTGGGTAGCTCTTTAGCAAGAATGGCTGACAGTGTTTTTTATTTACACGTTGGCCCAGAAATAGGTGTGGCTTCAACTAAAGCTTATCTTGGAATGTTAGTTGGACAATTACTTTTAGCTAAACATTGGGATTCTGCAAATAAATTAGATGTTTCTTTTAATGAGATTGCCGAGCTACCAAAATTGATTCAAGAGACTATGGCTTGTGAGAAACAAATAAAAGAAATATCTGAAATAATTTGTAAAAAAAATGATATTTATTTTATTGGTAGAGGACTAGATTATGCACTTGCAGCAGAAGGTGCTTTAAAATTAAAAGAGATTTCTTACTTACATGCAGAAGCTTTAGCAGCTGGAGAACTAAAACACGGAACTTTAGCTTTAATTGAAGAAGGTACTCCAATAATCGTAACTGCTAGTCAAAATCATTTGTTAGACAAAACAACTAGTAACGTACAAGAGGTTATTGCTAGAGGCGCTTATGTCATAGCAATTGGTGATAATCAATCAGAAAAATTAGAAAATATATCTGATGAATATGTCACCCTTCCAGATAGTAATGAAATTTTAACTACAGTTATATCTATAATTCCACTCCAGTTCATTGCATATCATGTTGCAAATCTAAACGGAGAGTCTATAGATCAGCCAAGAAACTTAGCTAAATCTGTAACTGTTGAATAATTTGATAATTATCTTTATTCTCGATATATGAGTAAAAAAGAACTTAACATCTCTTTTAAATTGGTGGAAGACAAAAATGGATAGAGGATTTATATATATTAATAATTCAAATTTAATTAACAATTTAAATTTTCTTAAAGTTACTACAAAGAAAGAATTGTGTCTTGTTGTAAAAGCAAATGCTTATGGACATGGATTAGAGTGGGCTGTAAAAAATGCAAAAAAATTTGGTGTCAAGTGGTTTGCTGTTGCTTCTGTTGATGAAGGAATTCAAGTTAAAAAAGTATTTGGAGAATCACGTGTATTATTACTTGCTGAACCTTCAAAAACTCAGTTGGAAAATATAAAGGAAAATGTTTTAGATCTTACTGTATACAACGAAAGCTTTATTGATGCTTTAATTGAGACAGGAGATGAATATAGTGTTCATCTCAAAATAGATACTGGAATGCACAGATTAGGATGTCCTCCAGAGAAGTTTAATGACTTATATAAAAAAATAATAAGCTCAAATTTAAAACTTGTAGGTATTTGTACACACTTTCCTATGGCGGATACTGATGTAACCGAGACAAAAAAATCAATTGAATTATTTGAAAAGACTATTTTAGATATAGATCTAACTGATATGCTTTTGCATGTAGACAATTCAGCATCATCTTTATACAATCTCGAAAATTCTTTTAACATGACAAGAGTTGGTATTGCTGCATATGGTGTCGAAATTACAGCAGTTGAACATAAAAATGAACTGTTACCAATTATGGAAATCAAAACAAGAATCTCAAATTTGCAATTAAGAAAAAAAGGCGATGCAGTTTCTTATGGAAAAGCAAAAACACTATCTAGAGACTCAATTATTGCGACTGCACCTATTGGGTATGGTGATGGCTATCCTTGGAATTCATTTCCTGATGGAAAAGTCATTGTAAATAATCAATTTTGTAATTTAATTGGCCGGGTGACAATGGATCAAATATTATTTGATGTTACAGATGTAAATGTTCAAATCGATGATGAAGTAACTGTTCTAGGTAATTCTACAGATGGTAAGTTGAATATTTCTGTTTCTGACATTGCCCAATGGAATAAAACAATTGAGTGGGAAATTTTGACTAATATGTCTAAAAGACTTGAAAGAATTGAAGTTGAGTAATTTAATTAAAGAAGATGATTTAGATAGCTTTCTTGACAGTTATTTAAAAAGATTGATTCTTCCAAAAATTATTGGATTGGCAGGTCCTCTAGGTGCAGGCAAAACTACACTTGCGAAAAAAATTATAAAATTTTTTGGTTGTAATGATGTTGTCACTTCTCCAACTTTTAACATTGTCAAAAATTATGAAGTTGGCGAAATAAAAATATTTCATGTAGATTTATATCGTCTCGGTAGTTGGTCAGAGTTTATTGATTTAGATTTACCTTTAAATGAAGAAAATACTTTAGTAGTAATTGAGTGGGCAAATTTAATGGCTGAAGCAAATATTCCTATAATGGATTTGATTGAAATTAATATAGTCGATGAACATACTAGAGAGATTTTTATAAATGCATAGCTTATCCATTTCAACTTCAGGAAAATATATATCTGTAGCCATTCACGATGATAAGTTGATTTCTAGCAGCTCTGTTTTATCAGAAAATGGTACTACGAATTTATTGATGAAATCAATCGATGAAATAACCAAGAAGTCAAGAATAGAGAAGTCCAATATGAATGTAGTGTATCTTGATATTGGCCCTGGTTATTATACAAGTCTAAGAATTGGATTAGCAGTAGCACAAGGAGTATGTGGCAGTCTAGGAATTCCATTAGTACCTGTAAATGGACTCGATGCGCTAGCTTTCGCAGCGCACACTGGCCATAGAAAAATTTGTACAATTATTGACATTAAGAGAGAGGAATATGCTTTTTGTTTATATAAGCCAGTACCGGGTGGAGTTGTCAGAGATTCTGAGCCAGAGGTTCTAAATGCTGAAAACCTTAAGATTAAATTAAAAGAAGATAATGATAAAAAACTTGTAGTAGGAGATTGGCACAGTTTGAGTGAAAATTTATTTGGTGAAAATTCATACATTAAATTTGGGTCTCCTGAACATGTATCGTCTGAAAATATTTTTAATATTGGAAAAGAATTATTTAAAAATAATGATTATCCAAATTTTAACGAAGTCAGGCTTGAATATATGAGAGAACCAGACGTATCCTTTTCAACAAAAAGTTTAGAAGGTAAGATTAACTTCCATGATTAAGATAATTGAAAAATCAACAATTGAATTAGCAGAAAAGTTGGCAAAATTAGAAAAAAATTTATTTGAGTCTGCTTGGGATTGTGTTGTGATTAACAACAAAATTAATAATGGAGAGTTTGTATATTGGGTTTTTGAGCAAGACAATCAAATTGTTGGATATCTTGCAATTCAAAAAACATTTTTTGATATTCATATTTTAGGAATTGGAGTTTTGGAAAGTCATAGAAATAATTCAATTGCAAAAAGTCTTACACAGGAACTAATTTCTTATTTTGAGGTATCTGATTTTAACAAAATATTATTGGAAGTCAGGCAGTCAAACGATATAGCTATGAGTTTGTATAAGTCATTTGGATTCAAGCAATATGGTGTAAGAAAAAATTATTATGTAAACGAAGATGCTAACTTATTTCACTTGGAAAAAATTTATGCTTGATGACCAAATAATTCTTGGATTTGAAACATCATGTGATGAAACAGCTATTGCGATATTAAAAGGTGATGAGTTATTAGTAAATACAATTTCATCACAAGTAGATATACATGAAAAATTTGGAGGTGTAGTTCCTGAAGTTGCTTCAAGAGCACATGCTGAAATGATAAGAAATATATTCCATTCTTCATTAAATAGTGCAAATTTACAAATTTCAGATATTGACATAGTTTCAACTACAGATGGCCCTGGCCTCGTTGGAAGTCTTGTAGTAGGATATAATTTTGCTAAGTCAGTAGCTTGGTCCATAGATAAACCATTTTTCACTGTTGACCACATGGTAGGACATTTGGCAGCACCATTAATTGAAAATAGAACAATGAAACCTCCATTTATGACACTTTTAGTTTCAGGTGGCCATACACAAATTGTACTTGTAGAAGAGTGGGGTAATTACCAATTATTAGGTACAACGATAGATGATGCAGCGGGAGAAGCTTTTGACAAATTATCTAGGTTTTGTGGATTCGGTTTTCCAGGAGGTCCAGCAATTCAAAAAATTGGTGAAGGTGGAGATCCTAATAAAATAAACCTTCCTCGGCCCAAAACAAAGCATGAATACAACTATTCATTTTCAGGCTTAAAAACTGCCGCAACAAACTTTTTGAATAACCTAGATCCAAATGACAAAGTAACAAAAGCTGACTTTGCTGCATCTTACCAAGAGGCTATTGTTGATTCATTATTATCAAATTTTGTCAAAGCAGTCAATGAAACAGGCGTTAAAAATATTTCTGGAGGTGGTGGAGTGATGGCTAATTCAAGACTAAGAGAAAAAATGAATATTTTTGCAGTAGATAATAATCTTAATATTTACTTACCAACACCAAAATTATCAACTGATAATGCAGCAATGATTTGTGTAGCTGCCCAAAATAATTTAATAACAAACGAGATAAATGCTGATGATGTCCGTTTAAGTTCAATAATTGCTTAATTTTTAAATAATTTATTTACATATATAAACAAGACAGTATTAAATTCACAATGTAGATATTTATTTAGGAGGTAAATATATATGAATCTTCAACCATTAGGAGACAGAGTTGTAGTAAAACCTTTGTCAGAAGAAGACAGTAAGACCCCATCAGGGATCTATATACCTGATACTGCGAAAGAAAAACCACAAGAGGGTGAAGTTGTAGCAGTTGGTCCAGGAGAGCCAAATGATAGTGGCGAAAAAATTAAACCAGATGTTGAAAAAGGCGACAAAGTCGTTTACTCAAAATATGGTGGTACGGAAATTAAAGTTGAAGGCATAGAGTATCTTATTCTTTCAAGTAGAGATATTCTTGCAAAAGTTAGTAAATAAGAGGAGAAGTTCATGGCTAAAAAGACATTAGTTTTTAATGAAGTAGCAAGAAAAGGGCTTGAAGCTGGTGTTAATAAACTAGCGGATGTTGTAAAAGTAACACTCGGTCCAAAAGGTAGAAACGTAGTTTTAGAAAAAAAATGGGGTGCTCCAACAATCACAAACGATGGAGTAACAATTGCAAAAGAAGTTGACCTAGAAGATCCATTTGAAAACATGGGTGCTCAGCTAGCTAAAGAAGTTGCATCTAAAACAAATGATGTAGCTGGTGATGGTACAACAACTGCTACAGTTCTTGCTCAAGCAATGGTAAATGAGGGTATGAAAGCTGTTGCAACGGGTGTAAATCCCATGGAAGTCAAAAGAGGAATGCTAGAAGCATCAAAAGCTGTAACAGACTTCATTGCAGGATTTTCTAAGTCAATTGGCGGAAAAGATGAAATCGCTCAAGTAGCATCAATATCTGCTGCAGATACTGAAATCGGTGAAACAATTGCAGAAGCGATGGACAAAGTTGGTAAAGATGGAGTTATCACTGTTGAAGAAGGTCAAACTTTTGGTATGGAGCTTGAATTCACAGATGGAATGCAGTTTGATAAAGGGTTTATATCCCCTTATTTTGTAACTGATGCTGATAGGCAAGAAGCCGTATTAGAGAATCCATATATTTTAATTGTTAATTCGAAAATAACATCTGTAAATGACTTATTGCCATTACTTGAAAAAGTAATGAATTCAGGAAAGCCGCTTTTAATCCTCGCAGAGGATGTTGAAGGTGAAGCGTTAGCTACTTTAGTAGTTAATAAATTAAGGGGAACATTTACCTCTGTAGCAGTAAAAGCTCCTGGATTTGGTGAAAGAAGAAAAGCAATGTTACAAGATATTGCTATTTTGACTGGCGGAGAAGTTATTTCAGAAGAACTTGGTTTAAAAACTGAAAACACAACTGTAGACATGCTAGGTGAAGCTGCAAGAGTTGTTGTGAAAAAAGATGCTACAACAATTGTTGATGGCAAAGGAAAGAAAGCTGATGTTGAAGGCAGAGTTAAGCAAATTCAAGCTGAGATTGACGAATCAGACTCTGACTGGGATAAAGAAAAACTTCAAGAAAGATTAGCAAAATTATCAGGTGGAGTAGCTGTTGTTAAAGTAGGAGCTGCAACCGAGGTCGAGCTAAAAGAAAAAAAGATGAGAATTGAGGACGCTTTAGCCGCTACTAGAGCTGCTGTTGAAGAAGGAATAGTTGCTGGTGGAGGTGTCACATTAATTAGGGCACAAGATTCAGTAGATAAGATTTCTGGTGGAACAGAGGGCGAAATAGTTGGAAGGAACATTGTTCAAAAAGCTCTTGAAGCTCCACTAAGACAAATAGCGGTAAATGCTGGCTATGAAGGTGGCGTTATGGTTGAGAAAGTTAAATCTGCAAAAGGTAATGTAGGACTTAATGCTGCAAATGGTGAAATAACCGATTTAGTTAAAGAGGGTGTAATTGATCCTGCTAAAGTAACAAGATCAACTGTACAAAATGCAACTTCAATAGCTTCTTTGGTATTAACAACAGAAGCATTAATTGCAGAAGAGCCAGAAAATGAACCACCAATGCCTCCAGGCGGAATGGGTGGCATGGAAGGTATGATGTAATTAATTTACATCTAAGAATTAAAAAAGAGTGGACATCAGTCCACTCTTTTTATATAGTAAACAAATATTATGAAAAGCATACGTGGAGCAATTGCAGTTGTAGAAAACAATGAAGAAAGCATTATGTCTTCTTCAAAAAAACTTATTAATGAAATTCTAATTAATAATGCAATAACTGAAAATAATATTGAATTTGTTATTTTTACAGTAACTTCCGACATTACTGAAGCTTTTCCAGCAAAAGCATTTCGAGAGCTTGGAATGACATCTATTGCCGCAATAGATACTCTTGCACCAAATATAAATAGTGACCTTTCAGGGTGCATTCGCATATTGATCTACCTAAATAAAGATTTAGAAGAAATTAATCATGTTTATTTAGAAGATGCCAAAAAGTTAAGACCTGATAGATAAAAATTTATTTGCAAAGCTAAATAGTCTGCTAACATATTTGTTAATGAAATTAAATAACGCATATTTTTACTTTAGAGAGCACATATAGGTCGCCCTAAAGTACGTTGTGTGAAATCGGGCAAAAGCCCGATTTTTTTATTTTGAGGAGGAAAAAAATTGATAGTAGTAATGAAGCAGTCTCATACAGAAGAAGATATTGAGAAAGTAAAACAAAAAGCAATACAGCAAGGACACGAACCACTAGTTATTAACGGTGTTGAAAGAAGTGTTGTTGCTGTTAGTGGAAAAGTAAATGACGATCATAGAGCCGTTATGAAGCTTTTACCGAATGTAAGTAGAGTTATTCCAGTAGGAAAACCATATAAACTTGCAAGCAAAAACTACAAAAAGGAAAATTCCATAATTCAAATACAAAATTTAACTATTGGTGGTGATGAAATCGCAATTATTGCTGGTCCAGATAGCGCAGAGACACAGGAACAAACAATTGAAACTGCAATGGCTGCAAAGGATGCAGGATCAAATGGTTTGAGAGGTGGTGCATTTAAACCAAGAACTTCACCATATAGTTTCCAGGGATTGGGCGAAGATGGATTAAAAATGCTAAAGGAGGCCTCCGAAATTACTTCATTACCTCTTTTTAGTGAAATTATGGATGCTCAACATTTGTCAATGATGGAAAAATATGTAGACGTTTTACAAATTGGTGCAAGAAACATGCAAAATTTTAAACTCCTCGAAGCTGTTGGTGAATCAGAGTTGCCTGTATTGTTAAAACGAGGGATGTCTGCAACATTGGATGAGTTATTACTTGCAAGTGAATACATCTTATCCAGAGGAAATGAGAATGTTATGTTGTGTGAAAGAGGGATTAGAACATACGAGACAGCCACAAGGAATACATTTGATATAAATGCTATTCCTTTTTTGAAGCAGAACAGTCATTTACCTGTAATTGCTGACCCTAGTCATGCGACAGGCGACAATACTTTAGTTGAACCAGTTGCTTTAGCGGCTATAGCTGCCGGGGCTGATGGATTATTAATTGAAATTCATCCAAGGCCGGATGAAGCTTTATGTGATGGTCCACAAGCATTACTACCTAGCGAATTAGAAACTTTGATAAACAAAGCATCGATTGTCGCAAAGGCGGTTGGAAGGTCACTTTAATGCTAAAAAAAGTTCATATTATTGGTCTTGGTTTAATGGGAACTAATTTGGGAATCAAGTTGGTTAATAGTGGCATTAAAGTTAGCGGATCTGATATTTCAGAAAAAAATGTAGGACGCGCAAAAGATTTTGGTGCTATTTCGTTGAAACATAAAGAATCAATAGATTATGATCTTACTGTTCTGGCTACACCCATAAATGAAATTATCAACTATTTTGATTCGAAATTATCTTTGAAAACAAAAGCTATTGTTGACCTGGGAGGTACAAAAGAGCTTATATGTAAAAAAATGGATACATCTACGATTCCTTCAATAGGTGGACATCCATTATGTGGTATTGCTGATAATAGTACGTGGGTACCGACTCCTGAAATGTATGAAGGTGCACCATTTTTGCTATGTGAAACAAAATCAACAGATAAACAAAGCAAAGCACTAGTTTCAGAATTTGTACGAGCTATTGACTCCAAAGAAATATGGATTGATCAATCTAAACACGACGAGTTAATTTCTTTGACTAGTCACTTGCCGCATATTCTAAGTTCCGCCTTAGTGTCGCTTGCTATGAAAGAGCAGGATTTAAACGAATTGATAAATTTAGCTTCAGGTGGTTTTGATGGAGCTACTCGTCTATCTAGGACTTCACCAAATATGATTTCTGATATGTACTTAACAAATGTTGACAATGTCAAAGATTTAATAGATAAATTAATATCAGAACTTGAAAAAATTAAAAAAATTAATGACGAAAAAATTATGTTAGATTATTTGTCAGATACTGTTGATTGGCGTAGGGCGCTAGCAGATAAATTTGGAGAAAGAGACCTCACATAGTGAAAATCCAAGGATCTTTAAGTATTATTGGTGACAAATCTCTTTCTCATAGAGCAGTAATTCTCTGTTCTTTAGCAACTGGAGTTTCAAATATTAAAAATATTTTATTGTCAGGAGATACTAAAGCTACGATACAAATTTTTAGACAATTAGGTGTAGAAATAAATGAAACAAAGAACAATGAAGTGGAGATTCACGGAGTAGGGTTACATGGCTTAAAACAACCTAAAGATTCACTTGATGCAGTAAATTCTGGTACAACTGCAAGGCTTCTTATAGGTCTACTGTCAAAACAAAATTTCAGCACTGAATTAACCGGTAGTTCTCAATTAATCAAACGCCCAATGAAGAGAGTAGTTAGGCCGCTCAATGAAAAGGGTGCTGATATAAAAGATTCCAATGGTAAATTACCAATTAAATTTGAACCAAAAGATTATAAATTTGAAAGTATTCATTCAGATAAACCGAGTGCACAAGTTAAAAGTGGATTTCTTCTTGCATCACTATATCATGATGAATTCCCTACGACTGTTACTGAAGAGTTGCCAACAAGAGATCACACTGAACGAATGTTAAATTTAATGGGAGTAAATACCGTTAGACTTGGTAATTCTATAACATTAGAGCCTGTACAAAGCCTTAGAAGTATGGATTATATTGTTCCTGGAGATCCTTCTTCAGCAGCTTTTTTGATAGCACTTGGGCTAATGAAAAGTAAAAAATTAATCATCAAAGATGTTTTACTTAATGAGAGAAGAATTGGATTCCTTAAGATATTAAAGAGAATGAACGCAAAAATTACAATCGAAAATTTAGAAATCAAAAATAATGAATCAGTAGGAGATATACATGTTTCAAAATCTAATCTCTCTGCTATCAAGGTTAGTAAAGAAGATGTATCTGACATGGTAGATGAATTTCCAATATTTACCCTTTTAGCAACTCAAGCAAAGGGATTAACTACCGTTAGTGGTGCAGGCGAGTTGAGACTAAAAGAATCAGACCGTATAGAATCTATGGAAAAATTTATTAAAACTCTTGGTGGAGAAATAGAGGTTAACCCTGATGGGTTTAAAGTTAACGGTCCTCAAAATCTCAAATCAGGACAAATTAAAACTTTTGAGGACCACAGAATAGCTATGACTGGTGTAATTGCAAACCTAGCAATTAATGATGGAATTAAACCAGATAACATAAATTGTATTTCAGATTCATACCCTAGTTTTTTTTCAGATCTTGAAAAAATTGGAGCAAATTATGACAATTAGATTAGGGATAATTGGTTGGCCATTAATAAAGACATTTTCTCCAAATATACATCAAACTCTCTCTGAGATTTCGAATATTGATGTTACTTATAAAAAATTACCAATTGAAAATTTTACTTTAGATATCTTTGAAAGTTTAAATAATAATTTTGATGGATATAACGTAACAATTCCTCATAAAGAAAACATTTATAACTTATCTAAAGAATTAAAAAATGTTTCGAGGTCATTAGCAGTTGATAATATTAAAGCTGTAAATACCGTAAAAGTAGATGACAATATTGTTTCATTATTAAACACAGATGTGGATGGTATTAATCAAACTTTTGAATTTTTAAATTTTGATATTAATGACAAACATGTTCTTATTCTTGGTAGTGGAGGAAGTGCTCAAACTGCACAGTATACGTTATCAGAAAATAATAAGGTTTACATAGTGTCTAGAAATAAAAAGTATGGAGACTTAATTTATTCAGATCTTAATGAGATTTCTGGTGATATTGACGTCATTATAAATACTACGCCACTTGGAATGCCACCATATGAAAACGAAAAACTTCCAATAAGTCTTCTAAATTTCTCAAAATTAGAATTGTTCTATAACTTTGGATATGGCGTATCAAAGAAATTAACAAGTGAACTTCCTAAAAATGTAATATCAATTGATGGAACAATAATGTTAATTGCTCAAGCAATTTCATCGTTTAACATATGGACAGGACAAAGTATAAAGTTTAACGAAGCTTACAAGGAAATATTAGAAAGGATAAATCATGAAAATTAAATATTTGACTGCTGGTGAGAGTCATGGACCAGAATTAACAGCAATTATAGAAGGCATTCCATCAAATTTTGAAGTAAGTAAAAGTTATATTGACGAGTTTCTAGCAAGAAGGCAAAAATCTTTAGGTTCTGGCGGAAGAATGAATATTGAACAAGATGAGGTTTTAATTACTTCTGGTGTCATTAATAATATATCAACTGGTGGTCCGATAGCAATAAAGATAATCAATAAAGACTGGAAAAATTGGAAGGATAAAGAAATAGAACCTTTCGTAGTTCCTCGTCCAGGACATGCTGACTTAGTCGGGACATTTAAGTATCAACATAATGATATAAGACTTACACTTGAAAGAGCAAGTGCTCGTGAAACTGCAATTAGATGTGCAATTGGAGCTATCTGTCATCAAATTTTAAATCAACTTGGAGTTGAAGTTGTTGGTTATGTTTCATCTATTGGCGAGCAAAAGTTAGAAGATATTAATTTAGAAGACATAGGTCAAATTAAAAAACTTGTTGATGAATCTGAAGTTTCCTGTCCAGATAAGGAAACAAGTGAATTAATGATAAATGAAATTTTAAAGGCAAGAAAGAAAAAAGACACTTTAGGTGGCTCTATAACATTAGTTGCAAAAAATTTTCCTGCAGGTTGCGGTAGCTATGTTCATTTTGATAGAAAGCTAGATGCAAAACTTGCCTCATCAATGATGTCTGTACAGAGCGTTAAAGCAGTTGAGATTGGAAGTGGTATAGAGGCATCTAAAGATTTTGGTACTACAGTACAAGATCAAATAGTTTTAAACGAACAAAATGTTGAACGAATTACAAATAATTTAGGTGGATTTGAGGGAGGCATGTCAACTGGAGAGCCTATTATGATAACTTCTTATTTAAAACCTATAAGTACAACTTTGACTCCCATAAAGAGCATTGACTTGGCATCACAGAAAGAGACAGAAACTACCTATGAAAGGTCTGACACCTGTGCTGTCCCTAGAGCTGTACCTATTTTTGAAAGTGTAATATCTATAGATCTTTTAAATTCCCTGATTGAAAATACAGGCGGAGATAATAAAGAAGTAATTTTTAAACGAATTAATGAAATAAAAGACATAACTCTTGATAGTTTTAATCTGGCTAATAAAACATGGTCCATGAAATATGAAAATGAATAATTCATTTTATTTATGTGGGTTTATGGGTGTTGGTAAAACTACGATTTTAAACAACATTAAAGAACAAACTAAATATAGGTGTATTGATTTGGATGAAAGTATAGAGAATAAGTTTGGTCAAATAGAAAATATTTTTGAAGAAAAAGGAGAGACTTTTTTTAGGGAAATTGAAGAAAAAGAATTTTTTGCAAATCAAAACAAATTTGATTTAATTTCTTTAGGTGGTGGTGTGATAGAAAATGACAATATTTTTGAGAATTTACTTAAAAGTCACAAAACCATTTATTTAAGTCTTAACTTTGAAAGCCTTTGGGAAAGAATTAAAAACAGCAACAGGCCATTAATTAGTAACGGAAGAGAAGTTCTTGAAAGTAGATATAAAAACAGAATAAAAAGATACGAAATGATGGAATATAAAATTTCCAATGAAAATGTAAAAGATACTACAAGTAAAGTATTAGAAATAATGGAAACTCAAAATGCCTAAAAATATTTACTTAAACCGAACTGAAGAATTAATCAAACATATTAATGGAGAATTATCAAATGAGAGCTTAATTATTTTGGACTCTGCTCTCGAGCAATTTCAATTACATAACAACTTTAATGCAAGCCATGTTTATCTAGAAGTATCTGAAGAAACAAAGAATTTAGAAACAATTGAAAAAATTTGGGAAATAATGTTTTTATCAAATTTAAATAGGTCACATGAAGTAGTAATTATTGGAGGTGGGGTTATGCTCGATCTCTGCTCTTTTGCTGCAAGTACATACAAAAGGGGTGTTGCCTTCACATTAGTTCCGTCTACTTTATTAGCTATGGTTGATGCATCTCATGGAGGGAAAAACGGTTTTAATAATGTTCATGGAAAAAACCAGATTGGAACTTTTAATTTGCCAAAGAGTGTTGTTGTGTGTTTTGAACTTCTTAACACATTGAAAGATAATGATTATAAAGATGGATTAATTGAGCTTGTAAAACATGGACTAATTGGAAGTAGAGAAATATTTAATGAATTGGTTTTTACAGAAAATTTCAAAATAGATACTAAGACAATCAAAAAAGGAATACAGATCAAAGAAGATATCGTAAAAGAAGATTACTTAGAAACTGGAAAAAGGAAATATTTAAATTTTGGACACACAATTGGCCACTTAATCGAGCAAGATTCGAAGTTCAATTTATCACACGGTGAAGCAGTCGCTATAGGAATAATTTATGAACTCGAACTGTCAAAGAAACATTTTGGATTACCACAAGAGGTAATTGATTTATATATATCGTATCTAGAAAAACTTAATTTCAAGAAATCATATAAATTTGAAAACAATATCGATTACTTATTAGAAATCTTAAAAGATGATAAAAAAAGCAAATCTGATTCTGTAGATATTGTTTTATTGTCAGATATATCACAACCTAATTTAATTAGTATAAGTTTTGATGAATTGATTGAGGTGATTCAAAATTAAAAATATATACATTATCAATGGTCCCAATCTTAATTTTTTAGGTATTAGAGAAATTACACAATACGGCTCCACAAGTTATGATGAGTTAAAAAATTTAGTAAATTCTGAAGCTAAAAAGTTAAAAATCAAAACTGATTTTTTTCAATCAAATATTGAAGGCGAAATTGTAAATTATATACAAAATCTAGTTAATAATGAAAATACATGGATTGTGATTAACCCTGGTGCGTACACACATACAAGTATTGCAATAAGAGACGCTTTGCAGACTTACTCACAAAACAATGAAATAGTTGAAGTTCATATTTCAGATATAAATCAAAGAGAGCAATTTAGAAAAATAAACTTAATTTCTGATATTTGCAATAAATCAATTATTGGAAGAGGTGTGCAGGGATATATAGAAGCACTGGAGTATATTAATGAACAGTAAAAAAATAATTGCTTACCAGGGTTCATCTGGCTCATATTCAGAACAACTTTTGAAAAAAGAATATCCAGATTATCTGTATCATCCAACAGAAACATTTACTGAGTTAATTTCTTATGTAAAATCTGATTCTGGCATTGGATTATTACCTGTTGAGAATTCAATTGCAGGTACTGTGAATGAAGCATACGAAGAGCTTATAGACAGTGGTTTAAAAATCTTTGCTGAATATATACACAGAATTAACCATAGTTTAATTGGCTTAGTGGGTTCAGATATATCAAATATTACAAATGTTATTTCTCACCCACAGGCATTACAGCAATGCAGCAAGTTTATACAAAAGTATAAGTTCAGAATCACTCCAGTCTTTGATACAGCGGGAAGTGTATTTGAAATTTTAGAAAAAAATGAACTTACTATCGCTGCGATAGCCGGTGAACATTTTGAAAGCGATGAAAGATTTTTGATTTTAGAAAAAAATATATCAAATCATGAAGAAAATTATACAAGATTCCTTCTGATTGGAAATATAGATTTAGATCATAAACAATTTAATAACAAGGTTTCATCAGTACTCATATCTGATGATAAGCCAGGTTCATTATTGCAGTCTTTGAATATTTTTAGTGAACTGGATATAAACCTAACAAAACTTGAATCACGACCAATACTTGGAAGACCTTGGGAGTACAAATTTTACATAGATTATGAACTAGAAAACTTGGAAAAACAATATGAGCTTGAGGAAAAAATAAGTAAAGTCGCCAAAGAATTTAAGTTATTGGGGCATTATCCAAAAGCTATTCAGTAACTTTCCATTGAATACCTTCTTCAGAATCTTCTATTTGTAAACCAGCAGATTCTAATATATTTCTAATTTGATCAGAAAGCTCATAATTTTTTTCATTTCTCAACTTTGATCTAAGTGTTATTAGATTTTCAATTAATATTTCGAAGCGCTCATTATTTTTTTTATTAGACTCTATTTGAATTTCTAAATTAGCGATTTCTTTCAAGATAGCTTTATCTGTAGAATTTACTTCAGTTGCAATACTATCTATTTTTTCGACAGAGCTTTTTTTGTCAGAAATCAGAAGTTTTTGTAGTGCACTCAAACTTTCTTCAGATTTATTTTCAAAAATATGAGTTCCTTCATTATTTAAAACAGTTACATTACCTAATCCAACAACTTTGAAAGTTTCTTTTTTGCCAGAAATTATTAGTGCTGTATGTTCATCGATACCAAGAATATTTGAGTAAGAGTTATCTAGAAGAGTTTTCATTCTATTTTCCCCAACATAACTAAAGCTTGTATCATGATTTCCACCCTCTGCATTATTAAAGTGAGGAACTACAGTACAAGACAAACCATAAACATCTAAAATATTCAACCCCTTTTCCCAATAAGGATCTTGACCAACTTTATAAATTTCATAAACAGGCAAGGTATACTCTCCGAGAGTAGAGGCTGCTGCACTTGCAAATACACTGTTGTTACCATTTATAAGATGATTTTTTAAAGTTTTTTGAAACTCATTACCGAACCAAAGCTTGCTTGCATAGCTAGGGCTTCCAGGTCCAGCAAAAATAAATGAAGCATTTTCCAATAATTGAATTGATTTAAAGAATGATTTTGAATGTAATTCTTCAATTTTTCTGTAAGTAGCTAATTTCATATCAACGTTTAAACTAACTTTGTAAAAATCTATAATTTTTTTGACCAATTGGCTAGCATTTTCCTGGAATCCAAATGGCGAATCAATCATTAAAACATCTGAAGAATCATCTAGTCCATGTAGAAGTTCTCTATGTACACTAACTAAGTTAGGACTTGTTTCACCGGATCCTAAAATAGCTAATGAACCTGTAGCTTTTTTCATTAAACTATTATATATTTTTTTTGTATACAACTAAAGGTGTATAATTTAATCATGGCAAGATTTTTAGCTTTTGTTCTTGAAAAATTTACAATTGAAATCATTCCAAAGCTTCCTCTACTTATAAGGACACCACTATATGTAAACATATTAAAACTTAGAAAAGTTCGTGACCGAATTAGGCTCGATGTAACGAAAAAAAATCCTACATTTCAAGATCGCTTAAATTATGCTATCGATTCAAGAGCAAATCTAAATAATTCAGGTGAAAGAATTTTATCTTTTAATGATGAAGTTCAAATGGAGGAACTAGAAGACTCACCTGTAAAGATTTATAAATTCACTCCAAAAAATGCGGAGACTGGAAAGTATGGTGTTTATTTTCATGGAGGAGGTTATTTTGCAGGTAGTATTAAATCTCATAAAAATTTTGTTTCAATCGTTTCTCAAAAATCTAATTTAGTAACTTATTTTTTTGAATATAGGCTCAGTCCAGAACATAATTTTCCTGCTGCCCATGAAGATGCAAAAATAGCTATAGAATTTATTGACAACCTTCACAAAGACGAACAATCAATTTGGATGGGTGAGTCAGCTGGAGGAGGCCTAGCCACAGGTCTTGTGGTGGATGGTGGGTTTGTATACAATCCTGACAATCTCATTTTACTCTCACCATGGCTAGATTTGTCAGATGGGTTCCAAGACAAAAGATTTCTTAAAAACAGAGACATAACAATAATAATTGAGGGAATGTATGAGGTTGGAGAGTTTTATGCGGGGGAGTATGGCACTACCAACCCAATACTGTCACCAGTTTATGCAGATATTAATAATTTTCCAGATACTTTAATTCAAGTCTGCTCTGATGAATTACTTTACAATGATGCAATTGAATTTGTGAAAAAATTAAGAGATAAGAATACAAATGTACAACTTCAAACATGGGATAAGCTTTGGCATGCATGGCACTTTTTTCCAATTAAGGAAGCATTTGAGGCTATTGATAACATAGCTGAATATATTAAGTCCTCAGAATTTCACTCTTCTAAATGATGAAGGGCAAATCCAAAAGGTAATTCCAACCTGTTGTCTGACATAATTTTTTCGTTTTTAAGAATTTTATAAGTGTCATCATCTGCAGTAATTTTACCGTTGTTTAAAATTACACTTCTATTACAAATTTCCAATGCCATTGGTAAATCATGCGTAACAAGGATAATTGATACATCTAAATTTTTAAGTATATCTATTAGTTCCCTCCTAGAAGCAGGATCTAAATTTGAACTAGGTTCATCTAAAACTAGTAATTCAGGCTCTGAAGCCAGAACACTTGCTATTGCCACTTTTCTTTTTTGACCAAAGCTTAAATGGTGTGGTGGTTTGTCTTTAAACTGCAACATCTTAACTTGTTCGAGTGCGTTGATTGAATTTTTCTTCACTAACTCATCACTGAATCCAAAATTTTTTGGTCCAAACATTACATCTTCTAACACAGTTGGCATAAATAGTTGATCATCAGGATCCTGGAAAACTAAACCTACAGATTTTCGAATTTTTGAAATATTTTCTTCGGAAAAATCTATATTATTTAATGTAATTTTTCCGTTTAAATCACCTAGAATCCCGTTCAAATGAAGAATAAGAGTAGTTTTACCTGCTCCATTAGGGCCTAATACAGCAAGCCTTTCACCTTTTGATAAACTTAGATTTATATTTTCAAGAGCTTTAAATCCATCTGGATATTCAAAACTTAAGTTATCTATATTCAGGTATTCCTGCTTCATAAAACGAACCTATCTACAATACAAATTACAATTGAAAATATAGAAATTAGAAGAATTAAATTAGATGAATTAAACTCTCGTGCCTCTAGCTCTAACGTTCCTTTAAAGCCTCTAGAAATCATAGAATTATAAACCCTTTCTCCTCTTTCATACCCCCTAATCAATAAGGCACCAGATGCAAAAGCAAGTGGCTTAAGTGTTTTGATTCCTTTTTCAGAATAACCTCTAGAGCGCATTGATATTTTTACTCTTTTTACCTCGTCAATGAATACATCAATATATCTAATTGCAAAAGAAAATATAGAAATTAACAAAGGTGATACTTTAAGTTTCTGTAATCCATATATTATTTCGATATTAGACGTTGTCGCAGTAAGAACAATTGCCAACGTGACACAAAGAGTAATTTTTATCAGAATTGATATCATTTCATCAACTCCAGTCTTATAAATACTGAAATTAAAAAAACTTGTTAAGACTTCTCCATTCCCTTTACTCACAAATGGTAAAAATAAGGCGAACAATATAAATGGTATATCTATTGAAAGTCTTTTTAAATATGTTTTAAGTTGTAATCTTGAAACAATCAATAAACCCGCAACTATTACTGCTTGAAGTACAACCGAAACATTGTTTTCTAAACTCAAAAAGGCAATAGAGAGAATAATTGCAAAAAAGGAAAGTAATTTTATTTCAGGTTTGATTTTAACTAAATACGAGTCACTATGAGTTTCTAAATGATGAGAATGGGATGTTTCCATATTTGTATATCTTAATGCAAATTATTTGCAATAAAAGATTTATTTACATTTTTTGCAATACCCTGAGTATACGAAGTGATTTGTTATCTCTCTAAAATTTGTTTTACTAGTTATTAGATCATTTACTTTTTCGGATGTTTTTATATCAAGATCTGAAATGTCTCCACATGACTCACACACAATATGTATATTTGAATGTACATCTTTTACAAAATATAATCCTGACCCATGTACCTGGTGAGAATGTTCAATTAGATTTATATTTTCTAAAAGTTCTAGAGTTCTATAAACAGTAGCCAAGTCAATATTTTTATCTTTTTTTAATGAAAGTTTATGTAGCTCTTCAACAGTAAAGTGTTTATGCCCAGATGTTCCAAGAATTTTGCAAACGACTTCTCTTGCATTAGTTATTCTTTTACCTCTTTTTCGTAATTCATTAACGAAATCCATATCCAAGTATATTATATGTTTGGCGGGCAAAATTATGAAAAAAAAGTTTCTTAGAATATTAAACAGGTATAGTTTGCTCTATCTTCCCACGGGATGGGTTATTGGACTGGGTATCATTTTTATTGCTTATGAGCCAATAACTGTTCTTTATTTTCTTAGTTTATTTGTTTTGGGTATATTTGGATTCCTTATTCTTTATACATCAAATAGAAGAATGGTTGATGACTCTTATAATATTTCAGATTACCAATACTCAATAATTGAGTTTTACTCAGACTACTGACTAGGTTGCACTGCTTCAAAGTTCATAGTTGATGAATTTAAAAAGAAAAATCCAGACGTTTATTTTGTTTCTATAAATGCGAGTAAGCAAAAAGATCATGAGTTTATTGATATATATAACTTAAACAACACTCCAACATATGTATTGATTAATAATGAAGGTGAAAAGCTTGGAAGAAGAGTTGGTACATTTTATCCTAAGTATTTCGAAAATAAAATAGGTTAGGAAACTTTGTCTCCAAGCTCTGCTTTGTCGGATGGCTGAAGTAATAGTACATCTCCATTTTCAGAAATTGATCCTAAGACTAAGCACTCACTCATAAATGGTCCTATTTGTTTATTTCCAAGATTGATAACTGCTATACAAGGCTTTTCATGAAGTTCATTTAATTTATAGTTTGTTATCTGTGCACTGGTCTTTTTAGTGCCAATTAAATCACCAAAATCAATTGTCAGTTTGTATGCTGGTTTTTTAGCTTCTTCGAAAATTTCTGCATTAATTATTTTTCCGACACGAATATCTAATTCAAAAAAATTAGTTGATTTATCACTTTCCATATAACAAACATAATTACATACTTAATTCATGTCAAAATTATTAATTCTTAGCGCAGGAGTTAGTGAAGATTCAAACAATACCAAATTAGCAAAAAAGCTAAACAAATTTCTAGATGAAAAGGCTGTGCCTAATGAAATTCATGAAAATCTATATGAAAATATTCCATTTTTGCTAAACAACCAAAAAGATGTTCCCAAAAAAATATTGGAAATTAGAAATTCTCTAGAAAGTGCAGATAGGATTATTATTTTTAGTCCAGTTTACAATGGAGGATTTTTGGCACATTTAAAAAATACTCTTGATTGGCTATCTCTTGCTTACGATGAAAATAGATATAATTCACTGTTTAAAGATAAAGCAGTAGGTGTCATTACATCAGTAAGTGGTGGTGGTGGAAATGCTCAAAATGCTTTTAACATACTGCGTGCGCAATTAATGAATTATGGATTAAGAGTTTTTGAAGAATTTCATTTGATTACAAACAAGGAACACCAAGAAGATACCTCAATTGAAGAGAATCAAACAGTTTTTGAAAATATTACACATTATGTAAATAGATTTTTAGAGTTTTAGTTTTTCATCGATTAAGTTATAAATTTTTGTTGTTAAATCCTCTACAGAAATTTCTTCGGTATTATCAATTGGGTTTAATATCTCAATAGTTATTTCACCACTTCTCAACCAAACCTCTCCTTTTCTCATAAGATTATGTGCATTATGAGTAACTACTGGAACAATAGGTAAATGAAAATCTTTTGATATGTAAGCAGCTCCTTTTTTAAAGGGGAGGAGATCTTTCTGATTACTTCTTTTTCCTTCAGGGAAAATCATGATAGAGTTCTTGTTATTAATTACTTTTGATATAGAGTCATTAATTTTTTCGAAATTTGCGCTGGCATTTTTTCTATCTATTCGAGGTAGTCCTAGAACTTTTAACACTCTTCCAAAGATGGGAATCCTAAATAGCTCAGTTTTTGTTAGAAACCTTATTGAGACAGGTAAAGCGGTTATATGTGTAAAAATATCTAAAGTAGAGGGGTGATTTGAAACTACAACATAACTTTTATTTAAATCTATTTTTTCAGCACCCATAACAATAAGTTTTATACCTACAAATTTAAGCCCAACCCAACCAAAAAATTCATAAAGCTTTGTTGCAATTAATTTCCCATAAGGCAAAAAAGAAGCAACAATTATTAGAAGAATTATTGGAAATAATACAAAAATCATAAAAATAGGAAATAGAAAAATTGTTCTGATGAAAATAGGAATTGTGACTTTAGTTTTCATATTTGTATTTTAAAAAAAGAATTGCCTTGATATCAAATAATTAAAATAAATATCATTAAAATTAGTAAAATGAAAAAATATTTTATTATTTTGTTCCTACTGCTTGCTTTTTGTGGTGATAATTCTGAACAAACACCTCAACCTGAAGCTATTAGTACTGACACAACAGAAGTAATCGTTGTTGCAGAAGAGGAGTCTACAACTACTACTGAAATTGTACAATTAGATTCTTTTGAGGGTACAGTCTATGAAATTCTAAAAGACAAAAGTAAGGTAGGTTATTTAGCTCCAAAGCAATTTTTGAACTCTGGTCTTGAAACAATAGAAGGTGTTACAAGTGAGATTATTGGAGAGTTTACTCTCGAACTATCAGAATGCGACCAATCTGATTCTTGTCTATATATAACAAATTTGTTGATTCGTGTTGACATCTTTACTCTTAAAAGTAATAACTCAATCAGGGATTCAGCAATTAAATCTCAGTGGCTGGAATCAAAATTATTTCCAGAGGCTGTATTTAAGATAAATGAATTGGTTATTCCAAATAAAAATTTTGACTCAAAAGTTGAAGATACAATAGTTGGTAAATTGTCAATTAGAGAAATAGAGTTAGACACACCCTTTTCTATTACAGCATCACTTGTGGGTGATGAAATACGAATTCAAGGGTTCACAGAAATTGACACAACTTGGTTTGGTTTCGATGCTCCAACAAAATTTAATGCATGGGAAGTTTTGAATCCAATAGGTTTGACAGTAGATTTGGTCGCAAAGCAAAAATAAATTGGTAAAAAACAGATTAGTTTATAAAAATTTAGATAAATCTGTAGATAAAACAAAAAATAAATATGCATCGGTAGCTGTTTTATTCATTGATGAAGTTGAAATTCTGTTTATAAAGCGATCAGAAAACATGCCTACACACAAAGGGCATGTAGCGTTTCCTGGTGGAAAAAAAGAAAAAAATGATACGAGTATCATTCATACTGCAGTACGTGAAGCCACAGAGGAATTATTAATATCTGATAATTTGATCACTCCATTTGGCTATATAGACTCTGTTGACACAGTAGAGTACAAATTTGAAGTTTACCCTATTCTCTGCCTGTTAGAAAGCAAACCAAAAAAGTTCAACAAAGATGAAGTACAAAAAGTTTTATATGCATCAATTGATGATCTAAAGTTAGAAAAAAATTGGGTATACAGAGGTCTGTATCCAAATGATTGGATTTTTCATATTGATAACGAAATTTTATGGGGTGCAACGGCAAAAATGATTAGAAATATATTAAATCTCGATTTAGATTTTAATCAAGACTCCGAGCTTCATCCTTAACTGCTAAGTAAAGTGAAATAAATATAAAAAGTAATGTTACAAAAAAGATATTATTAATTAATTCATCCAGAAAAATATAGCCAACATAAATTCCTACTATTGGCACAACATAATCAACCAGAGTTGTAAACGTAGCCGAAAGTCTTTTAATTGTATAAAAGAAAAGAGAGTAGTTAAAGATGTCTATAAAAACTAAGCCAGATAACCTTAGGGCCTGAGAACGATTTAAAATTTCAACTTCCCCTCCAAGAATAAAAAACAAAATTAAAGAAAAAGCTGTGCTTGCTATCCATTGAGCTAAAAGATAAGTTCTCGCAGGAATGTATTGAGAGTCTTTTTTATTTGTAATGTTGCTTAAGGCAAGCCCCTGTACACCAATAAGTGCTAGCAATCCTCCAGTTACAAGATCTCCATCATTTGATAGACCAGTAGCTCCAGAGGCAAAAAGTAAAATTAATCCACTAAGACCAATTAATACTGAAATAACCTTAAGTCTTGTAATTTTTTCTTGTTTATAAACAAGAAAAACCCAGAAGACTGTGAACATAGGAATTGTTGAAATAAAAATACTTTGAAGGCCTGAAGAAATGCTTTTTAAAGCATAGATGAAAGTCCACCCGGGAATAGTAATTGCCAAAAATCCAGTTAAAGCTCCTTTTAAAAAGTACTCTTTATTGATTTCAGAAAGGAACTCTTTAGCACAATAAAGAAAGAGTAAAAAAGTGACCAGCGATATTCTTGTAGTAACAACAAAAATTTCATTTACACCATCTATTAATAAACTTCTATTTAGCAAACCATGAAATCCAAATAAAATTCCAATTATTACTATATTTATTAACCCTGCTTTTGCTGATAGCTTATATTCGGATTTTATAAAAACTCTCCAATTTGATTTAGTTTATTAGAATAGCAGATATGAAAACAGTTTTTTCTGGTATACAACCAAGTGGACTAGTGCATCTAGGTAATTTACTAGGGGCAATAAATAATTGGGTTAAGCTATCAAATGAAAACAGTAAAAATTACTTTTGTATAGTTGACCTACATTCATTAACAGGACTACCAAATAAGAATGATCTTAAAAAAAGTATAAATGATACTTTAAAAGTACTTGTAGCTTCCGGAATTAATACTAAAACTTCGGTCATATATACACAAAGTAGTCTTCAGGAACACGCTTATCTTTCTTGGATACTGTCTAATTTCTGCCAAGTAGGAGAGTTACAGCGAATGACTCAGTTTAAGGAAAAAGCTTCTTCTTTTGGTACTCATTCAGGTTTATTGACGTATCCTATCTTGATGGCTTCTGATATTTTAATACACAAAGCTAATGAAGTTCCCGTAGGAGATGATCAAACTCAACACCTTGAATTGACTAGAAATATAGCAGAGCGTTTTAATTCAAATTATGGTGAAATATTTCCAATCCCTGAAAAAACAAGTGGAAGATCAGGTGCTCGTTTGATGTCTCTAAGACATCCACAAAATAAAATGTCTAAAAGCTCTGATGATATAAATGGAACTGTTTACTTTAATGACGAAAAAGACAACATATTAAAAAAATTTAAATCTTCAGTTACTGATTCTGAAAACATTGTTAGGTACGACCCTAAAAATAAACCAGGTATTAGTAATTTGATTGAAATTTATGCTGCAGTTAATGATAAAGAAATATCTGATACAGAAAAAGAATTTGAAAATTCTCAATATGGGGAATTTAAAATAGCTGTTGCTGAAACAGTAATTGACTATCTTGACCCAATAAAAAAGAATTTTCATGACTTAACCAGTGATAATTTAGAGGATATTGTTGTATCAAATTTAAAATCAGCAAAAAATTCTGCTCAAAAAACAATTATTGAAGTTGAAGAAGCTTTAGGTATAAGTTGAAAGTATTTCCATTCTTTCAAGTAGTGTCTTTTCTTTAATGTCGTCAGATCCTCAAATTCCTGAAGCCTGGAAAAATATTTTAAATGAAAGTCAGATTGAAGCTGTAACTACTATCAATGGTCCTGTCTTAATTATGGCTGGAGCAGGATCTGGTAAAACAAGAGTATTAACACATAGATATGCTCATTTGGTTGAACAGCACAAAGTTGATATAGAGCAGATTTTAGCCATTACATTTACTAACAAAGCCGCTGAGGAAATGAAATTACGTATCGGTAATTTATTGAATTTAAAAATATCTCCTAAATGGATATCTACTTTTCATAGCTTGTGTGTAAAAATTCTTAGAATTCATGGTGATAAAATTGGTTATAGAAATAATTTTTCAATTTATGATCAATCAGATTCAAACAAAGTAGTAAGAAACTGTATGTCAGAAAATAATGTTGATTTAAAACAGTACTCACCAAAAAGATTTCAAGCTCATATTTCAAATTTAAAAAATAATATGACTTCACCAGGAGAGGCATTACAAAATGCAGAATCATTTTTTGAGGTCAAAGTTGCAGAAATATATTCGAGCTATGAAAAGAAATTAATTTTGGCTAACTCCATGGATTTTGATGATTTATTGATCAAAACTGTAGAACTTTTACAAACAAATGATCAAATACTACATTATTGGTCAAATAAATTTCAATTTGTTATGGTAGATGAATATCAAGATACAAATTATGTTCAATATAAGCTTGTTGAGTTATTGAGTTCAAACAACCAAAATGTATGTGTTGTTGGCGATTCTGATCAAAGTATTTATGCTTTTAGAGGTGCGGATATTAGAAATATTATTGAGTTTGAAAAAGATTTTAAAAATGCCAAGATAATTCAACTCGATAAAAATTACAGATCTACAAAAAAAATATTAGATTTAGCAAACACAATTATTTCAAATAATCCAAGAAAAATTAAAAAAAATCTTTGGACTGATAATGAAGATGGTCTTGAAATAAGTTCTTTGAGATTTAGATCTGAAAAAGATGAATCCAGGTGGGTAGCTGAAGAAGTTAAGGAAATTATTAAAAATGATAAAGAAGCAGAAGTTGCAATATTCTATAGAACAAATAGTCAATCGAGATTATTTGAAGAAGAATTAAGAAAATTAAATATAAATCACAAGCTAATTGGAAGCGTTAGGTTTTATGACAGAAAAGAGATAAAAGATATAATTTCTTATTTGAAATTTCTAGTAAATGAAAATGATGTTGTGTCTTTTGAGAGGATTGTCAATGTTCCAAAAAGAGGTATTGGTGAGTCAAGTGTCAAGAAGCTACGAGATCATATCGACAAAAATGAAATGTCGATATTCGAATTGTTGCAAAACATTGAACAGGTTGAGAATATATCTCCAAGAATAAAAAATAAATTGATTGAATTCAAAAATTTAATTTTAGATTTAAAAACATTTTCATTGGAAGGACCATCAAAATCTATCGAAAAAATTATCGACTTAACTGGCTATAAAATGAATCTCATTAAAGAAGGAACAATGGAATCACAAATGAGACTTGAAAATATAGAGGAGCTATTAAATTCTGCATATAATTTTGAAAATCTTTATGAAGATGAGATTGATGAACCCTATGCAAAATTGAGAGATTATCTTGAATCCATAGCACTATTTTCAGAAACTGATGAGCTTAAAGATTCAGATAAAGTTTTATTAATGACTTTACACAATGCCAAAGGTTTAGAGTTTCCTTATGTATTTATGACCGGAATGGAAGAAAATTTATTTCCACACGAGAGAAGCTCACAGGGTGATCAATCTGAAATTGAAGAAGAAAGAAGACTTTGTTATGTTGGTGTAACTAGAGCAGAAAAAAAGCTTTACTTATCCCATGCTTGGTCTAGAACTCTGTGGGGTGGTACAACATACAATTTACCGAGTAGATTTTTAGATGAAGGATCAGAACATTTTGAAACTAAAGATTATTCTCCAGAATTTCAAGAGTCAAATGAAAAAAATAATTCGTCATCAGTTGGACAAAAAATTCTTCATGAAAAATATGGAGAAGGGGTAATAAAGGAAGTTCAAGGAAACGAAATTACTGTTGAATTTTCAGACGATACAGGAACTAAATATTTGGACATAGAATGGGCTCCAATAAAATTTCTATAAACACACAGCATAAATTTTATTTTTTTGTAATCTATATTCTTGTTATAACATTATGAATCTTTTTGAATACCAAGGTAAAAGACTTTATCAAGACTTTTCTATTCCAACACCCAAATCTATTTTTGTTTCTAAAATATCTGAAATTTCTGATAATCATGGACTAACATATCCCGTTGTAGTTAAGGCTCAAGTTCAAGTAGGAGGAAGAGGTAAAGCTGGAGGTATCAAAGTAGCAAAAGATTTTGATGAACTTACCAAATTTTCAGGTGAAATTTTAGGAATGGATATCAAAGGCCATATTGTGGAGAGTCTTTTATTAGAAGAGGCTTCAAATATATTAGAAGAATATTATATTTCTTTTACACTTGATAGATCAGCAAAATCCTACTTAATGATGCTCAGTGCAAAAGGAGGTATGGATATTGAAGAAGTAGCAGAAAAGAACCCAGACGACTTAATAATGCTTCATATTTCTCCATCCAAAGGGTTAGATTCGGAAACAATCATTAAGTCAATAGAGGATGCAAAGCTCAATGAAAGTTATAAATCTGAATTAAGGGATGTTATTTCAAACTTATACAAATTATTTGTAGAAGGTGATTGTGATTTAGTTGAGGTTAACCCACTAGCAATTACAGATAACGGAGTTTCTGCTTTAGATTCAAAAGTTTCACTAGATATGAATGCTATTTATAGACACGAAAATTTTAAAGATTTCGAAAATGAAATACCTATTCCAGTTTCTGAGCAATTTGCCAAAGAAAAAAACCTTAATTTTATAAAGCTTGAGGGGAGTGTTGGAATTATTGGTAATGGTGCTGGATTAGTGATGTCCACGCTTGATGTAGTATCTGAACATGGTGGAATGGCAGCAAACTTTTTAGATATAGGCGGTGGCGCAAAAGCAGAGACTGTTACGGCAGCACTAGAAGTATTGGAATCAGAAGATAATGTTAAAAGTGTACTAATTAATATCTTTGGGGGAATTACAAGGTGCGACCTTGTAGCCAATGGCATAGTTGAAGCCACTAAAGGCAAAGAACTTAAATGGCCGATAATTGTAAGGCTTGATGGAACTAATTCAAAAGAAGGATTATCTATTTTGGAACAAAATACAAATGAAAAAATTACAATTTCTAGCTCTATGGATGAAGCAGCTAAGTTAGCAGTTGAAGGAGCAATTTAATGTCTATCTTTATTGGTAATGAAACAAAAGTTGTAGTTCAAGGACTTACTGGAGAACAGGGAAAATTTCATGCATTGAGAAATAGGGATTACGGTACAAAAGTTGTTGCGGGCACTAGACCTGGTAAGGGCGGAGAATCTGTAGAGGGAATTCCAATTTTCAATACAGTTGAAGAAGCTGTAGAAGCAACGGGAGCAAATACAGCTATGACATTTGTCCCACCACCATTTGCAAAAGATGCAGTTTTAGAAGCTGCGTATGCTGGGTGTGATTTAATAGTATGTATTACTGAAGGAATCCCTGCTAAAGATGAAGCAGAGATGTATGATCTCTTAAAAGAAAAAACATCTTCAAGATTACTCGGTCCAAATTGCCCTGGATTAATTTCTCCAGGTAAATCTAATGTTGGAATTATGCCACATGAAATTACCATGGAAGGAAATGTTGGTGTTGTATCTAGGTCTGGAACTTTAACTTATCAAGCAGTTCTTGAATTAACAAATTTAAACATAGGTCAATCAACTTGTATTGGCATTGGGGGAGACCCAGTTCCAGGCACATCTTTTATAGATGTACTTGATGCTTTTCAAAACGATTCACAGACGGAAGCTATTGTTATGATTGGTGAAATAGGTGGAAGTGCTGAAGAGGAAGCAGCAGAATTTATTAAGAAGAATGTAACTAAACCTGTTGTTTCTTACATTGCTGGACTCACAGCTCCACCAGGAAAAAAAATGGGCCATGCAGGAGCAATTGTTTCTGGAAACAAAGGTACGGCTAGTGCTAAAATTGAAGCACTGACTGATGCTGGTGCAAATGTCGTTGAAAATCCAACAAGAATCGGTCAGGCCATTAAGGATGTTGTATGAATGAAAATTTAAACAGAAAAGATTTAGAATTAGCAATACAAAAAACCAGAGATTCATTCGATACAGATAAACCCGTTATACCTTTTATTGAAGGAGATGGTATAGGCATAGATATTTGGCCTGCTTCACAGAGAGTTTTCGATGCTGCTGTTGAAAAAGCTTATTCAAAAGAACGAAAAATTGAATGGCAAGAAGTACTAGCTGGTCAAAAAGCATTTGATAATACAAGTGAATGGTTACCAGAAAAGACAATAGAAATGTTTGATGAATTTGGAATAGGTATTAAAGGACCGCTTACAACTCCAGTCGGAGGAGGAATTAGGTCAATCAACGTTGCAATTAGACAAAAATTGGATTTATACGCCTGTTTGAGGCCACTTAGATGGTTTGAAGGGGTTGAGACACCAACAAAGAATCCAGGAAATGTAGATATAGCATTATTTCGTGAAAATACTGAAGATGTCTATTCAGGGAAAGAGTTAGAAATGAACTCAGATGATGTTGTTAAATTAAATAAATTTCTTAAAGAAGAATTCAATTGGGAAATTAGAAGTGATAGTGGAATTGGGATCAAACCAATATCAAAAACTGCCTCCGAAAGACTAATTCGATCTGCATTAAATTATGCTGTTGAAAATAACAAAAAAAATCTGGCCATTGTTCATAAGGGAAACATTATGAAATTTACAGAAGGAGCATTTAGAGCCTGGGGATACGAATTAGTCAAAAATGAATTTTCTGATGTAGCTGTTTCATGGGATGATTGTAATGGTGATGCTGGAGATAAGATTTTAGTACAAGATGTTATTGCAGACGCCTTCTTGCAGCAAATATTAATTAAACCTCAGGAATTTGATGTTATAGCTACAACAAACTTAAACGGCGATTACGCATCAGATGCATTAGCTGCACAGATTGGCGGAATTGGTATCAGTCCTGGAGGAAACATTAATTATGAAAATGGTAAATCAGTTTTTGAAGCTACTCATGGAACAGCACCAAAACATGCTGGTCAAGATAAAGCAAATCCTGGTTCATTGATTTTGTCTGGAGAAATGATGTTTAGATACATGGGGTGGAATGAAGCTTCAGATCTCATCATTAAAGCCATGGAAAAATCAATTAGTGAAGGAAATGTGACGTACGATCTTGCTAGAGGTCGAAAAAATGCCACTACGCTGTCCTCATCTGATTTTGCTGCAAGTCTCGTTGAAAACATAGAAAGTTTTTAATATGAAAAAAGTAACTGTTGTTGGTGCTGGAAAATACGGTTCTATGACTGCACTTAGAGTCGCTGAGTATGATCTTGTTGATTCAGTTGTGATGACTGACATTGTTGATGGTCTTCCACAAGGATTAGCATTAGACATGAACCAATCAAGATATGTAGAAAATTTTTCTAGCAAAATAATTGGAACTAATGATTATGAAGATACTGCTGACAGCGATGTTGTTGTAATTACCGCCGGCTTACCAAGAAAACCAGGTATGACCAGAATGGATTTACTTGAAGTTAATGCAAATATAGTCAGTGATGTTACAAAAAATATTCTTAATTATTCTAAATCACCAATCATAATTGTTGTTACAAATCCACTAGATCAAATGACAACTCTAGTTTCTCAAGTTTCTGGGTTACCTAAAAACAAAGTAATTGGACAAGCAGGAGTTTTAGACTCTTCTCGATTTGCATACTTTATTTCTGAAAAATTAAATGTAAACATGAATGAAATAGAAGCATTAACACTAGGAAGTCATGGAGAAACAATGGTTCCAGTTCCGTCACAGTGCAGAGTTGCAGGAAAACCACTTAATGAACTACTTAGTAATGATGAGATTTCAGAATTAGTTCAAAAGACTTCTGATGGAGGTGCTGAAATTGTTGGATTACTTAAAACTGGAAGTGCATATTTTGCACCTTCGTCTGCTGCAGCAACAATGGTTAAGTCAATAGTTTCAGATTCCAATGAAGTAATGCCTGCATGCTCTTGGGTAGATGGTGAATTTGGTATAAATGATGTATTTTTAGGAGTTCCAACAAAGCTTGGAGCAAAAGGTGTTACCGAGGTCGTTGAAATTGACCTTGTTGAAAGTGAACTAAACGCTTTAAAAGGCGCTTCAGAGGCTGTTAAAGCAAAAGTACAAGAGCTTAATAGCATATTAAGTCAATAAATTCAGTCTTTTTTATAAAAAAGGCAATAAATTTAGTATTTTAAGACAAATCATTAAAAAAAACTATACTTATTGATAAGGAGTTTTATAAAAACTCAAAAAAGAAAGGCTAAACAGCTATGAATAAAGATCAATTAGCAAGCGTTGTTGCAGCAGAAGTAGGGTTGTCACAATCAGATGCTAAAAAAGCTGTAGAAGCCGTGTTCGATGGCGTAACAAATGGTATGAAAAATGGCGATAAAGTAAGTATTGCTGGTTTTGGTACTTTTGAGTCAAGATACAGGGCTGCAAGACAAGGCAGGAATCCAGCAACAGGAGAAACAATCCAAATTGCTGCAAAGAATGCACCAGCTTTTAAAGCTGCAAAAGGATTAAAAGACGCTTTAAACTAAAGCACTTTAATCAAATTTGAAAAGACGACGAAAGTCGTCTTTTCTTTTTATGGAGCAAGAATACTTATATCCCCAGAAATCTTTACTTTTTCATTAAAAAGAAGATCTTCTGGATGTTTTTTTCCTTCAACAATTAATAATAAGTTTTCTGTAGAGATTTTAAATTTTAAAAATCTTTTATCTTCAATTGATGAATTTATTTGGACACAACTATCGAGGTTAAATGTTTTATCAATATCTGTAATTTCAAAATAAATGGAACTTAGATCAATATTTTTATCTGTCAGATTACTTTTGAATTGTTTAAGGATATCTTCAATCAATTGATGGTAAGGGTTTCTCTTTTAACATCTTCAATGGCTTTAGTAACCTGAATACCACGAGGACATGCAGAAGTACAATTAAATGCGGTTCTGCATCTAAATGCTCCATCTACATCTTTTAAAATTTCAAGTCTTTGTTTTGAAGCATTGTCTCGCGAATCAAATACAAATCTGTGTGCATTTACAATCGCTGCTGGTCCCACATATGTATCAGCAGTCCAGAAAACAGGACAGCTTGTTGTACAAGCTGCACACAAAATACATTTTGTAGTATCTTCAAACCTGTCTCGATCTTCAGGAGATTGCAGCCTTTCTCTCTCACCAGGCTCATCATCATTTATAAGATAAGGCATTACTTTTTTATAAGAATCAAAAAAAGAATCCATATTTACTACTAAATCTTTTATGACTGGTAGGCCTCTGATAGGTTCGATTTTAATTGGTGTACTAACTTCTTTAACAAGAACCTGACAAGCTAGCATGTTTTCCCCATTAACAACCATTGCATCGGATCCACAAACTCCGTGAGCACATGATCTTCTAAATGCTAAGCTTCCATCATCAAACCATTTAACTTTGTGAAGTAAATCTAATATTCTCTCATCAGGATCAGCTTTGAGGATATATTCTTCCCAGTGACCTTTTCTATCTGTCTCAGGGTTATATCTTAAAATGTTAACTTTGACATCCATTAGTACTTTCTTTCCTTAGGTTCATAGTTTCCAAGTTCAACATCTTTATATTCTAGCTTAACTGAATCTCCATTCTTAAATGCAAACGAGTGCTTAAGCCAATTTTTATCATCCCTTTCAACATGATCAACTCTTGAATGTGCACCTCTACTTTCTTTTCTATGAAGTGCGCTAGCAACAGTTGTATCTGACATGTCTAGTAAGTACTCAAGCTCAATCGCTTCTAAGAGCTCTGTATTAAAAACTTTACCTTTATCTGAAATAGTTACATTTTGATATCTATCACGAAGATTGGATAGTATTTTTGTTTGTTTTTCTAAACTATCCTCTGATCTAAAAATTTTGGCGTTTTCTTCCATCGAGTCTTGTAACTCTTCTCGAATTCTTGGAACTGAAAATTCAGGGTTATGATTTTTTTCCATTAAGTTTTCAATTTTATTAGTTAGATCTTCTGCAGCATTATCAGATAGTGGCATTGGTTTAGTTGATGAAACATAGTCAACCATACTTTGACCTGCTCTCTTTCCAAAAACTACTATATCTAGGAGGGAATTAGTACCTAGTCTATTTGCCCCATGTACGCTTACACATGCTGACTCTCCAGCAGAATAAACACCTGGAAGAACTGTACCAGTTGCATCGCTTAAAACCCTAGCATTAACATCTGTTGGAATACCACCCATAGCGTAGTGTGCAGTTGGTTGTACTGGAATTGGTTCGTTAATAGGCTCAATTTTTACATAAGTTCTTACAAAATCAGTGATATCTGGGAGTTTTTGCTTGATTGTTTCGGCACCAAGATGAGTTAAGTCTAAATATACAAAATCATTATTTGGACCAGCACCGTTTCCTTCGCTTATCTCTGTAGCAATCGCACGAGAGACCATGTCTCTAGGTGCTAAGTCTTTAATAGATGGAGCGTATCTTTCCATAAATCTTTCACCATCTTTGTTTCTTAAAATACCACCTTCTCCACGTGCAGCTTCTGATAGTAATATTCCAAGTCTATAAATACCAGTTGGGTGGAATTGATAAAATTCCATATCTTCAAGAGGTATTCCTTTTTGATATAAAATTCCAGGACCATCACCAGTGAGCGAATGAGCATTCGAGCTAACTTTATAAATCTTCCCAAAACCTCCTGTTGCAAAAGTTACTGCTCTAGCTTCAAAAATATGAATATCACCAGTTGCAATTTCATACGCAATAACACCTTTACAAACACCATCATCGATTTTTATATCCAGCACTTGAAACTCATCAAAAAAAGTAACTCCCATGGATACACATTTTTGATACAAAGTTTGCAAAATCATGTGACCCGTTCTGTCGGCGGCATAACAAGCTCTAAATGCTGGTGCTTCACCTTCCCTTACTGTATGGCCACCAAATCTTCTTTGTGCTATTTTTCCACTTTCTAATCTACTAAAGGGTAAACCCCAGTGTTCTAATTCAACTACTGAATCTATGGCTTCTTTACAAAGAATATCTACTGCAGGTTGGTCTGCTAAGTAATCAGAACCCTTTACAGTATCAAATGCATGCCAATTCCAATTGTCTTCTTCTACATTTGCTAAAGCAGCGCTCATACCACCTTGAGCAGCACCAGTATGAGATCTTGTGGGGTAGAGTTTTGTAATGACTGCAAGTTTCATGTGAGGAGCTGCTTCAATCGCTGCTCTTAAACCCGCACCACCAGCTCCAACAATTACACCATCAAATGAATGTTTTACAACTTTCATACTTCCCTCACAAAAGCTACCAATACATAAGTTCCTAATATAAAAAATGCAGTTGATGTTAAGTACAGTCCGTCAAGAGCAAGTTGTCTGAATGTTTTGTTAGCAATATTGTCGTGCATAACAATTCTTAGCCCATTGGTTCCGTGAAGAATGCTGAGTGTTAATAAAAGCCAATCAAACGTTCTCCAGTAGGGTGTATCCCATCTTGCTGCTACAAATTCGTAATCTAGGTTAAGAGTGTCATTAAAAACATGCATTATAAACATATGCCCAGCAGCTAAAAGAACTAAAAACAAACCACTTATTCTCATAAAAAACCAAGCATATAATTCAAAATTACTGCCATCAATAGGTGGAGTTCTTCTTCCCCAGTCAGTCCTCTTTATTGATTTCATTTTGTTTTCCAATCTGGTAGTGGCCTGACCATGCAGTCAACAACAGTTGTTCCAGCTGAACTTTTTTCTAAGCAGAGTTCAAAATAAGAATCTATCATTTTGTATGTTGTAGGAACAAATATTGCAATAAATACAACCATAGCCGTAATGTTTAGTGCCTTTTGGTAATCAGAACCTTTGCTCCAAAGATCAACAGCAATAATTCTTAAGCCGTTGATTGCATGAGCTAAGACAGCAGCCATTAGGCCTACTTCTCCAATTCTGAAATAAAAATTTTTGTAAATTGCTTCAGCACCTTCGTACACTTCTGGTCCAGCCAATATAAGAGCTGTAGATATGATGTGAAGCAATAGATAACCAAATAATGCAACTCCTGTAATCCTATGGAAGAGGTACAACCACATACCAGTTCTTCCTTTATAAACAGAACCAGTAGACACAATACTTTGATTTTGCATTATCTAATTATCCTATATTCCCAAAATAACTAATAATTATTTAGACAATTCGCCCCTTGACATTTAACTATTGAGGTAATAAATTACACCTATGTAGTTTATTAAAGGAGCAAGGGTGGAGTTAAAAATTATCGATGAACTAATAGGCGGAATGCCTTCGTGGACCGAGGATGCTAATTGCAAAGGTGCAGACGCAGATTTATTTTTCCCTGAAAGAGGAGCCTCCACTAGAAAAGCAAAAGCTATTTGTAGAGCATGCTCAGTTCAAGAAGAGTGTCTTGAGTTCGCAGTAGAACAGTCTGAAAAATTTGGCATTTGGGGAGGCCTTTCAGAAAGAGAAAGAAGACGAATAAAAAGACAGCGTGCAGCTGAATTTGATATTAGAGATGTAGGTTAAATAGCAAAACTTTCTGAATATTCGCTGAAATCTCTTTCAACACCTATTTCATCACTCTTTATTATTTCTGTGATGACGTTTTCTTCATTTGTTATGAATGTGTATCTTAAAGATATGCCTGCACCATCATGAAAACATCCAAATTTTTTAGCTGCATCACCATGTGGCCAGAAATCAGATAAAATGGGAAACTCAATATTATGATGTTCAGCCCAAGCTCTATTTGTAGGACTCGCACCTACTGTTATTAGAACTGTATTTGTATCTTCTTTCATAAAAGATTCTTGATAATCTCTTAATTCACAAATTTCCTTATCGCAAACACTGCTAAATGGGAATGGCATAAAGACGAACATTGTTTTTTGACCCAAGAAGTCTTTGTCGCTGTATTTCGTTTTATCATGGTTGTATAATTCAAATTCAGGTATCTGATCTCCGATATTTAGTGACATATGTAACATCCTTTCTTAATAAGTTAATATTAGCGAATTTAAATTTAAATAGGAGGTAATGAAGTTCTAGCTGCCCAAGAAATTGGATCTTCAATTTCTGAAGATGAAGGAATAAGATCGATATTTGACATTACGTCTAAAATTGAATATTCACTTTCACTTTCGATTAAATAGTTTATGAAACCTTTTGATTTCTCATCATAATTTGAGATCTTTTTTTCAAAATCGCTTATAATTTCATTTGTTCCTACAAGGTCTAAATCTGTAACTAAATCTATAACGCTTAGATCGATATAATTTAAAAAATCTTTAGTAGTGCTTTTGATTACTTGCCTATAAAAACTTAATGGCGCAAATATTGAATCAAATATTGAATCAAAATTAAAATTATTTAGTTCTGGCATATTTGAAAACATTTCTTCCGGATTTGAAAAATTTGTTGGATCTAAATCTGGTTTCATTTCACCTAAGCTTTCAATTAAGCTTTCGTTACTCTTTTGCATTTGTTCAAGAATGAATAAAAAAGGTGCATTATATTTTCCTAAAGACAGTGCAATGAATTCAAGAGCCATTAAAGCCATAGTGGCTTCTTTATCATCAACTTCAAATTTAGTAATTCTAGATTCAAAATTTAATTTGTTGATTGCTAGACTTTTGCTACTTGGGAGAACAACTCCAAAATGACTTAGTCCCCATGTGTTCTTACTTAGGAAACCAGAAATATTTCCAAGCTGCATTCCAATTAAAGATGATTGTGCACCAGCTAAATTAATGGGACTTGAGTTTGCTATATTTAAATTACTAAAATCAAAATGTTTTACAGAATCTAAAAACCAATTTCCATATTCTTTAGGATTTAGTATTTGCAAATTTTCAATATCTTCAAAGGGAGTATCTAAAGACTGATTGTTTAGCTGGATTGCTCGAAAAATTTCTTCATAGTTCAGCTCACTATTAGAAAGCAGAAAACTCTCTTCAGCTTTTTTATTAATATGGTTATTAATTTGTGATGCTAGGTTCCAATTAACATCACCATCATCATTATTAAATAAATTAAATAATTGGGAAAAAATATCGTCAGACATCTGAAGGGCGGAGATCCAACTCAAAAACAAGTGTTATAGTTTGTGAATTTCTTAATATTTCAATTTCCACTGAATCACCAGCTCTTTTTCCTCTTAACACTGTTATTAAACCATCTAAGGTTTTTACATTAACCCCATTAATTTTTTTAATAATATCACCAGGCACTGCTCCAGCTTTTCCTATTGCAAACAATTCATTATCCGGACCATATAGTTCTTGGATTATCACTCCAGAAAATATCCTGGCTCCATCATCTGCAGTGTCAAAATGTTGTGCACCTAGAATTCCTAAAAAAGCGTGTAAGATCCGACCTTCATTGAGCAAATCATCAGCAATTCCTAGAGCTAAATTTACCGGGACTGCAAATCCTAACCCTTCTGCACCAACGTCTGCAGTTGCGATAGCTGTTGTTATACCAATTAATTCACCATTACTATTTAATAAGGCCCCTCCACTCGATCCTCTTGTTATAGGTGCATCAGTCTGTATCAAGCCAAATAAGGTAACTCCTGAATTCATAACCTCACCACCTACGTCTAGTCTTCTTTCTAGTGCAGAAATAACCCCAGTTGTTACTGTAGGAGCAGCACCTAAGGTTAATGGATGACCAATAGCAACTGCAAGATCTCCAACTTTAATAGATTCACTGTTACCCATTGATATTGGGACTAAATTTGAGGCTGAGATTTTTAACAATCCAATATCAGTTAACCTATCAGAACCAATAATCTCACTTTCATACATCCTCCCATCTTCAAAGATAACTCTTGCTTGAGTTGAGTTATCAATAACATGGTGGTTAGTCATAATTAAACCGTCGCCAGAAATAACAACTCCTGAGCCTCCACCGTTAGGCAGAAATTCTCCACTTTCTGACAAATTTCCAACTTGAACTTGCACAATTGTTTTTGTAGCTAATTCAGCTATAGAAACGATTTCTGTAGAGTCAACTCTGGGCATTACCAACTCTTTTTCAGTAACAGTTTCTGTTATTGTTATTGGTTCTGGAATTATAATTTCTTCCTCCTCGAATAATCCGAAAAGAGATAAAAACGATAAAACTATTCCACTTGAAATTATTGATGCTCCGAAAACAATATTTATACTGCTTTTCTTTTTGTCAGATTTTTTTTCAATCAAATCTGAAATATATTGTTCCTGTTCGAATAGCTCTTGTTGAGAAAAATTTTCTTCGTTCATATAT
>JADHQS010000018.1 GCA_016777845.1 Candidatus Actinomarina sp.
TAGTGAGTTTTCTAAAACTTTTAATTTGTCATAACTTTCCTGATAAGTATCAAATAAAAAGAAGAGGAACGAAGAAATTAATGTAAAAATTAATAATCTTGAAAATATATTGTTACCTATAGTTTTTAAACTTGCCATTTTGAATTGTTAAAGTTTTCGAATCCAATTGTCTCGGCAATTCTTAAAAGCTCATTATATTTTGCTGTTCGCTCTGATCGAGCTGGCGCACCAGTCTTAATCTGCCCACTAGAAGTCCCAACAACTAGATGACTAATAAAGGAATCCTCTGTTTCTCCAGATCTGTGTGAAACCATACTTGAGTATGTGTTCTTGCTTGCTAGCTCCATGGTATTTAAAGTCTCAGTAATTGTTCCAACTTGGTTTACTTTAATTAAGATTGCATTTGCACAATTTTCATCAATCCCTTTTTGAAGTACTTCTTCCTGCGTAACAAATAAATCATCACCAACAAGTTGTGTAGAATCGTTTATTTTGGAAGTTAAGTATTTCCAACCCTCCCAATCATCTTCTGCGAGCCCGTCTTCAATTGACACTATTGGGTAAGAGTCTGAAAGATCTACTAAATAATCAGACATCTCTGTGTTATTCAAGCTGTTGCCTTCAATCATGTAAGTACCATCTTTATAAAACTCAGATGCAGCCGCATCTAACGCTAAAGAAATTTGGTCAGAAGGTTTATAGCCAGCTTCTGCAATTGAAAGCATTATTTCATCTAGAACTTCTTTTGATGATGTAAAGTTTGGAGCAAAACCACCTTCATCTCCTACGTTTGTTGCTAATCCTTTATCTTTCAATCTTTTCTTTAGTGTGTGATAGACCTCAACGCCTGCCTTTAACCCATCATCAAATCTTGTAAATCCGTGAGGGACGATCATAAACTCTTGAATATCGACAGAGTTATCAGCATGCGCACCACCATTCAGAATATTCATAAACGGTACGGGTAAAGATGGAGCTCCATAAATATTGGGAATTAGTTCATAAACATATTTTTTTTCTGATTTTGCATATGCAACCATATTTGCCATTGAAACAGCAAGTATTGCATTAGCCCCAAGTTTACTTTTGTTTTTTGTTCCATCTAGTTCAAGTAGAATTTGATCAACTTTTGACTGGTCACCGGGATCACTTCCAATTAATGTGTCGGATATCAAAGAGTTTATATTTTCGACTGCTTTGTTGACACCTTTTCCGTTAAAGTCTTTTGATTCGTCTCTTAATTCATGAGCTTCTAAACTCCCCGTTGAAGCTCCTGAAGGAACAGCTGCACGACCCCAGCTTCCATCATCAAGTGTAACTTCTACTTCAACAGTAGGATTAGCTCGAGAATCTAGGATATACCTAGCAAATATGTGTGTAATTTTTTTATTCATAACCCTGTTACTTAAAATCTAGCACAAATTGTTTGATTTGTTATTTTTCTTCGGTTTTCTTAGCTTCTACCCATAATTTTTCTAAGTCAGAATCGTCTTCAATGTGTTTCTCAACATATTGTGCTCTTTTAATAAATCTCTGGGTTGATTTATTTAGTTGTATTTCCGGATCAGCATCTAAATATCTGCATACATTAACAATGGCAAACAAAACATCCCCTATTTCACTTTTCCGTTCTTCTAGATTTTCAGCTTCTTCTAGCTCTTTAACTTCAGAAAGTAAATCCTCAAGAGCTTCTTCATAGCTTGCATAAGAGAGGTTTAGTTTTTTTGCTTTTCTTTGCGTTTTAAAAGCTTTTGTTATTGATGGTAATTTACTATTTATATCATCAAATATTGAGGCGTCACTATCTTTTTGCTTTAATGTCTCCCATTGTTTTTCTACTTCTTCAGCGCTATCGAGTTTTACATCGCCAAAAACATGTGGGTGGCGTTCGATTAATTTTGCTTGAAGTGATTTTATTACATCAACTATTGCAAATTTATTATTTTCCTCAGCAATTTTTGAATGAAGTAAAATTTGTAGCAGCAGATCTCCCAATTCATCTTTTACATGTTCATAATTTGAATCTTTTTCTTCAATGCTTGCAAGTGAGTCCAATAATTCATAAGCTTCCTCAATTAGGTGTCTTGATAACGATTCATGTGTCTGCTCCATATCCCAGGGACATTCTTCCCGAAGCTTTTTTACAATGCCTACAAGTTCATCAAACTCATTCATAATTAAAGACTACTATTTAATATTCCATATACGCTATCTGGAGTTAAGACATCCTTAAAGTTTAAAACTAAACGTTTATTTCTAAAGATAAACTTTTTATCTAATGTTTTAATCCTCAAATTTACCTCTTCAGTCAAGTCAACTGGGAAGAGTTCAATCTGAGATTCTCTTATTTTGCACCTTAAAATGTTATTTTCACTCAACACTGATCTTATCTTTGCGGTAATGAACAAGTTATTAGATACCTCTGGAAGTTCACCAAACCTATCAATAATTTCGTCCCTAACTTCATCAACTTTTGTATGGTGAGTGTGTTCAAGTCTTTTGTAAATGTCTATTCTTTCAGAGTCAGCATTAACATAGCTTCTTGGAATTGAAGACCCCCAGAAACAATCTAATTTTATATCCGGTTTAATAACTGGCTTTATTGACTCTATTGATTCATCTAAAGATTCTAAAACATACTGGTTAAAAATATTTAGTCCGACATTTGCTATAAAACCGGATTGTATATCACCTAAAATGCTTCCAGAACCTCTGAGTTGTAAATCCTTCATTGCTAATGAGTACCCAGTAGCCGTCTGGCCGATGGATTTAATTGCATCTAGCCTTAATTCTGAATCTATCCCTAAATTGCTTGAATGAAAGAAATAGGCAAAACTCTGATCTCCTCTTCTTCCAACTCTTCCTTTAAGTTGATAGAGCTGAGACATACCTAGCAACTCCGACCTAAGGGTTATGAGAGTATTCACTTTTGGCAGATCAATTCCAGCTTCCACAATTGTGGTAGCAAATAAAACATCTACTTTGCGATCCCAAACATCTTGCATTGTATTTTCAATTTGTTCAGGAGTTAATTGGCCATGTAGAATTTTGTGATTTAAGTTTGTAAATTGTCTTGAGATAATCTTCATCCATTCCTCAAGCTCGCTTATTCTATTAAGTACAAAGAAAACTTGACCTCCCCTTGAAACCTCTCTCTGAATAGCAAGAGCAATAGCTGATTCATCAACGCTGCCGACGTGAGTTAGTGTTTCTAATCTGTTCTCTGGTGGTGTTTCGATTCTCGATGTTTCTCTAATTCCCATAAGAGATTGTTCAAGTGTTCTTGGAATTGGTGTGGCTGTTAATGTTAACTTATGAACTTGAGTGGCTAAATTCTGAAGTCTATCTTTTGCCTCGACTCCAAATCTATGTTCTTCATCAATTATGATTAATTTCAAGTTGTTGAATGTAACATCATCGCTTAATAGTCTATGTGTTCCAATAACAATATCAACCGTTCCATCATTAACCCCTTTAATAATTTCTTTTAAGTCCTTCTTTTTAACAAATCTACTTAAGTGTTTAATATTCAATGGGTAATTTTCTAATCTATTTACAAAAGTTTCAATATGTTGTTGGACAAGAATTGTCGTTGGTGCAAGAACTGCGACTTGTCCTCCTGAAAAAGCTACTTTTACTGCTGCTCTTAGTGCAACTTCTGTCTTTCCATATCCAACATCTCCAAAAATTAATCTATCCATTGGAGTGTTTTTACTTAAATCTTCTTTTACATCATTTATTGCAGTTAACTGATCTGGGGTTTCGACATATTCAAAGTCGCTTTCTATTTCTGCCTGCCACGGAGTATCCTCATCAATAATTAAGCTGCTGTTTTCAACTTTTCTTAATTTGTAGAGATTTAAAACTCTATCAGCTATTATCTTTGCATTTTGTCTAGCTTTTTCTTTTGCACGTTCCCACTCTCCTCCACCTAATCGTGATAATCTTGGATTTTCACCTCCTACATAAATCTCCAGTTCATTGATTTGATCAGATGGAACATAAAGTCTGTCCGTTCCGCCAAACTTAATTGATAAGTAATCTTTATCTACATCTTTAATTGTCTTAACTTCCGTTCCCTCATAAAGTCCTATGCCGTGAAACTTGTGGACAACATAAGTATTTGGCACGAGGAGTGATTCCTCATTTAACTTCCTTTGTTTTACTTTTTTATCTTTTTGTTTCCTATTAGTAAATAATGATTCATCAATAACTGCAATACTCATCTCTGGAAATACTGCTGAGTATGAAAACGAATTCTCAACAATTTGTAAATTCTTTATTCCCGAAAACTTTTCTGTGATGTTTTCGTTTCTGCTTGATAAATACACCTTTGATAAATCATTTATATTTTGCAAAACCTTATCAGCACTTAAGCCATCTAAAAATTGTGGAACATTGTTAATATTTTCTAGATTATTTGTGGCATAAAATATTGTTTCAAATTTATTTATTTCTGTGAAAATATCAACATATCTTGATTTCATTTTTGAAACTTTTAAAGAAAAAAACTTTTGTAAGTTATTAAAACTATCCTCTTCTATCTTTTGAAATTCAATAAAAGTTTCTTTGCATGCATTAAAGTCAATTATGTTAAGACTTACATCAATTGGTACAAAATCGAGTAACGACTTAAAGTTTTTTAGATTTTGCGAAAATTGAAATAATTCGTATTCATCTAAATCTTTTTTTGATTCTATTTCTAATGAATTGTAAATATCTTCTTGTTTTGTTTGAAACAATTCAGACGAAGGGGTTATTAAAACCTTTTTTATATTTTTTATTGATCTCTGAGTAATGTAATCAAATAATTTCAAGTCTTCTACTTCATCGCCATTAAAAATAATTCTTGTTGGGTATTCACTGTTGAGTGGATAAATATCAATTTGTCCACCACGAATAGAAAATGTTCCTCTAGACTCAACCCTGTCTTTATTTACATACCCAAGGTATCTAAGGTTTTCTATTAAATTTTCAAAATCTACTTGTTGTCCAATTTGCAAATCTATTACGTCTAAATCATTAATGAATATTTTTTGAGTAAATGATTTCATACTCATTGCTATATCAAAAGAATCGTTGATAAGTAGATTGTGAAGCGTTTGAAGTCTTTTTCCTTGTATCTCTAAAGATGGTGTAAATGAGTCATACGACAAAGTATCCCATGCAGGAAAATGAGACGACTCCTGTACAAAGTTAGAAAAATTATTATAAAACTCTAAAGCTTCTTTTTCTGTAGGAAAAATATATATATTTTTTCCATCCCTTTTATTTAAATAAAAGAATGGTGCAAGAGACTCAATGGAATAATTGAATGTTTCTACATTCATGGCTTAAATTTTTTTTAGATTTACGTAGCCTTCATCAATTAACCAATTGATAGTTTTCGTCATAAACATTTCCAAATCAATATAGTTTATATTTAACTTATCCCCAGCTTTGGAACCATCATAAATATGTCCATGTGATAAAACTCTTGCTGACTCACTACATATTAATGGTGTTGAATTAGATACTAGCTTATAAAGGTCTCCTAGCGGTGCAATGATTTTTAAACCAGATTTTGGAATATATATTGGCCTGCCTGACCATTCCGATAATAACTTGAGCTTAGAGAGTAACTCTTCGCTTGTTGTTTGAAAACTATTTAGAACATACCTCTCATTGGCTTTGCCATTTAACAGAGCTTGATAATGTCCATCTGTACAATCATCAATATCAACAATTGAGATATTATTTTTTATCAAAGGTGGATATTGTTTATTAAGCGTAGAAATTAATAGTTTTGCTGTACCAGATACACGACCTGGTCCTTGAACAGAGGATGGGTTAACAGATACAAACTCAAAGTCTTTGTCATAACCAAATGCTTCTTCTTCAGCTAAAAATTTTGACTCTTCATATTTACTAAGAAAGTAGCCTCTATGTTGGGATAACTCATTGCCAACGGTTCCTAACTCTTCTCCTAACGTGACTGCAGATGATGTATAAATAAATTTTTTAATCTTTAACCTGTTACCAAGTTCAAGCATTTGTTTAGTTCCATCTATATTTGCTTTAAACATTCCATCTGGGTTCTTAGAACACATTTTGTTAACCCCAGCAATATGAAAAATTGCATCTATGTTTTTGTCAGAAAGATTGTCGTAATTTGATTCTGAAAAAAGATTACCTTCAATTTTTGTTATCCCAAGATCTGAAAACAAACGATCGTTGTTTTTTGATCTTGAAAGTGCAAAAACATTATGTCCTTGATTAATTATTTTTCTTAAAAGCGGTTTACCGACAACTCCAGTGGAACCTGTAATGAAAATATTATTATATTTCATTTAGTTTGTTGCAGATAACCAGATATGTATTGGTAGCCAGAAATATAAGAAAAAACTAATGCCAAGAAAACAATGATATCTGCGATTGTAAATGTTAAAAAAGTTAATGGAAAATCCATCATTACAAAGCCTATAGCCCAAAACTGAAGACTTGCCTTTACTTTGCCAAATTTACTTGGTGGAATCATTAGTCCTTCATTTCCTGCAAGACCTCTTAATCCAGTAATAATAAACTCTCTAACAATTAGTAGAACTGTAATCCAGATACTAACTCTCTCAATATAAGTAAAACCAACAAATATAAAAGTTATGAAAATTTTATCTGCAATTGTATCTAAAAATGCTCCAGTCTTTGAAGATACATCCCATTTTCTTGCTAGTCGGCCATCAAAAAAATCTGTCCAAGCAGCAATAAAAGCAATAACTGCTGGAAGTAGCATTAATCCTTCATTAGTTCCGTCGAGTAATAACAAATATAAAATTACTGGAGCAGAGAAAATACGAAATAATGCTAATAAATCTGGTATATTTTTTTTCATCAAATCACATCAATAATTCTGCGCTCAGAGGCTTCTTTAATGGCTAATTCTTTATCTTTTAAAAAGGTATTCAAAATGTCAACGGAATCTTCTATCAAGAATTCAACCTCTTCCCTTTCATCATTATAAAACTTTGACAATACAAAATCAGCTGGGTCAAGACCTTGCGGAGGTCTTCCTACACCTACCTTTAATTTGTAATAATCTTCTGCATTTAAAACTCTATTTGCTGATTTGATTCCATTATGACCTCCATCTGAACTTCCTTTTTTAATTCTTAAACGCCCAAATGCAAGGTCAATATCGTCATGAACAATAAGAACTTCAGTATTTTCTTTTTTGTTATATTTAAAATAACTTTTTATTGCATCCCCAGAATTGTTCATTGAAACCATAGGTAAGATTATTTGAACATTAGATCCATCTATTTCGGCAGATGAAAAGTTGTAAATACTATTTTTATCGAGTTTGAAATTTAAATTATTTTTTTTACAAAAATGAATCAAAATATCTGCGCCTATATTATGTCGCGTCTTTGAATATTTTTCTTGTGGATTCCAGAGACCAACGAATAAAGTTTTGTTATTCTCCGGATTCATCTGAGGACTCTTCCTCAACAGTCTCTTCAGAGGATTCACTTCTGGCTCCCTCTTCGCCTTCTACTTCTTCGCCCTCTAGTCCGTCAATAGCTTGATCCTCTTCAATTGCTGATCTTGGCATAGTAATTGTAATTAATATTGAATCATCTTCTTCATCTGCTAGTTCTACACCTTCAGGCAAAGAGACGTCTCCAGCAGCTAAGTTATCTCCTACGTTTAATCCAGAAATATCCAAGTCAAGAGAGGTAGGAATGTTGGTAGGAAGGGCTGAAATGGTGAGAGAAGAGTTAATTGTTTGAACGATTCCACCTTCTTCTTTAACCCCCATTGGTGTTCCTATAAAGTTAAGTTGTACATCAGCATCAACAGTCTTAGTTAAATCTACTTGAATGAAATCAACATGTAAAAATTCATTCCGATAAACATGTTTTTGTATTTCCCTAGCTAGAGCTGTGTATTTATCACTACCAACTTCTAAATTAAAAATTATGTTTGAGCCTGCTTCAGTTTTTAAAGCATTTGTAAATTCTCTTGCATTAATTTCTACTGAGACTGGTTCCATGCCCATACCATAAACAACTGCTGGAATACTACCTTCACCCCTAACTCTTCTTGATTGAGCAGATCCAGAAGTATCTCTTACAATTGCTTTTAAACTTGTTTCCATAATTTTTCCTTACGAATTATATAGAGTAATAAAATTTATTTGCTACTCAAAGCAGTATTTATGCTTTTTCTGTTGCTTTTCGAGCTGAAAGAACAGCAAAAGTTAAAGTTAAAGCAGCAAAAGATCCTGCTGCTATAAATCCTTTAAAAATTATATCGTTTATCCAACCATCCACCATTATTGCTCTCATCGCTTCAATTACATAGGTTGTTGGATTGTATGCAGAGGCTGTAGCTAACCATCCTCGTAGAGCTTCTCTTGGAACAAAAGTTGGTGCTAAAAATAATGCAGGAAAAAATAAAAAAGATGCTGCCTGTGCACCTTGTGAAGATCCAGATCTAACTCCTGCAGCTACAGAATATCCTGCAAATCCCATTCCCCATAAAAAAGCAATAGATAGAACCATAAAGTAACCAACTGCACCAACTGCAGGATCAGCACCAATAATTTTACCTATAACCATGATTAATCCAGCTTGAAGCAACACTCTTAATGCACCAACTAACATGGGAGCCAAAATAATTGCCCATTTTGAAATTGGCATACTTTGATAACGTTTAAATACTCCTGATTCAATATCTTCTACCAAGTAAATTCCAGATGCACCACCACTAACGGATGCAGAAACTATTGATACTGGAAGAATAAAGTTCACAAAGTTTCCATTTGCAAAATCAAATGGTGTTCCCTGAGCTGAGCCTCCAAAAACTCCTCCTAATGCACCGTCATAGACAAACAGGAAGAATGCAGAGATAAAAATATTAGGAAGTTCTGCCAATGGTCTACGGATAACACGCAATAACAATCTCTTAGTTAAAATCTGTAGCTGGGTGAGAAATGTTCGATTTGATTCCATTATCTTCCTCTAGTTGATGTTGGTGTCTCTTCAACAGGTTCTTCTGAACCCTCAAGTCTATAACCAGTTACTTCAAGAAATACATCATCTAATGTTGGCTTGCTTGCAGATACTGAACTGACTTCAATACCTGCTGATGTGAGTTCTTTTAAATATCCTGGAATTTTTGAAGCGCCATCTTCAACAGTGATTCTTAATTCCATTTTTTCTTGGACAGAGTCGGTAAGTACTTGTTGCGCTTTTATAATATCTTCCTCTGTTTCGAATAAAAAAGTTATGACATCCCCACCAATGCTGGCTTTGAGCTCATCTGAAGTACCTTCGGCAACAACGAGTCCTTCATCAATAATTGCTATCCTGTCTGCAAGTTCATCGGCTTCCTCTAGGTATTGTGTTGTCAAAATGACTGTAACGCCTGTGTCTCTGAGTCTTTTTATCTCATCCCACAACACTCTTCTAGAACCTGGGTCTAAACCAGTGGTAGGTTCATCTAAAAACAAAATCTCTGGTGAGTGTACAAGACTTAGACCTAAATCAAGTCGTCTTTTCATACCTCCTGAATAAGTCTTAACTCTCCTATCAGCTGCTTCTGTAAGACCGACCAGTTCTAAAAGTTCCTCTGTTCTCTTTTCAGAGTCAGATTTGTTATATCCCCATAAACGACATGTAGTAAAAAATAACTCTTTACTTGTTAATAAATTATCAATACCGGTGTCTTGTAACGCAACACCTATTTTTTCACGAACTTGTTTTTCTTGCGTCTCAACATCAATGCCTAATATTGAGGCCTTGCCATCTGTAATGCTAAGTAATGTAGTAAGCATTAAGATTGTTGTAGATTTTCCAGCTCCATTGGGGCCGAGTAACCCAAAGATTTCACCTTGCTTAACCTGAAAGCTTACATCTTTTACGGCCTCGACAGTGTCTTGCTTGCTCGTAAAAGTTTTCTTAATATTTTTAACGTCGACTGCTAACATTTAATACCTATATATAAATATAAACAATACTAGAGCTGAAATTATAATTGGCCTCGTAGCTCAGGGGATAGAGCACAGGTTTCCTAAACCTGGTGTCGCAGGTTCGAATCCTGCCGAGGCCGCTCTTTTAATTTAAACGTTATGCTGTTGACCAGAATTGATGTGATCTTGGGCAATAATTGCTGCTTTTGAAACAGCTTTTATTTCCTCCCATGTAAAAGGGTTCTGTAATTTATCCCTTACATAATCAAAAAAGATACTTAAAGATTCTTTATGTCCTTTACCTGATGAAAATGTTTTACTTCTATCTTGTGACCCTTCTAGGAACCTTAACATTTTAAAATCTTCAAGAATGTAAGAGTTACCCTCTCCATGAACTTCTAAACGTTCTTTACTTAATATTTGATTTGCTTCAGAAAAATATTGTAGAGAAGCATGGGAGCCATTTGTAAAATTAATGTTTAAGAAAACTTGATTGTCTCTAGCCATATTATTTGTTTTATCAACTGGTGCAGATGCTGAAATACTTTGGGGAAGGGAATCAAACAAATAACAAGCTAAGTCAATACCATGTACTGCCTCACCAACAATTCTACCGCCACCTATTTCCTTTATATTTGTCCAGTGATCCCTATCAAGAGGTGGGACGCTAAACCGAAGATTAATACTGTTTGCTGGACTATTAATTAATTTTTGTTTGATAAATTGAGTTGACTTTGAAAACCGTCTATTAAATCCAATAAACAATTTTGGATTTTGAGACCTGTAAATACTCTCTTCAATATCTGTAATCGACTGTATATCTAAGGCTAGGGGTTTTTCAACATACACCGCTTTTCCTTTATTTAAAGCTTTTATAACTAACTCTGAGTGGTTGTAGTGAGGTGTTAATATAAGAACCGCATCTATTTCTTCAGCATTTAATATGTCTTCTTCAGTGGAATATTTATTATTAAGTTTAAAGCTTTTAGCAAGTGATTCTGCACTCAAACCTTTTGATGAAGCTATCCCAAGAACTTTGCATTCTTTTTTCAACTCTTTAAGAACTGGAAGTATTGTTGAAGCTGCAAAATTTCCAGCCCCTAATATGCCAACATTTACTTTTGATGTTTTTGGTTCTGGCTGTAGGTTATTCTCTAATTCAATTTTTGGTTCAGGGTCAATGTTGTATCTGAGCACCACTGATAATGGTTTAATCTCTTCAGTAAATTTTTCATAAACACGAGGAGCATCTTCAAATGCTATCTCTTCAGACACTAGGTCTAGGAGGTGGATTTGTTTCTGAGACAAGAGTTTCGTAAAAGCTTCAAAGTTTCTATTTTCGGTCCAGCGCACATATTCAATCGGATAGTCATTTCCTAGTGCTTCGTACTGTTTATCATACCTTCCAGGACCATAAGACTTTGAAACAACAAGTTCTAATTCTTTATAGTAAAAATCATTTCTAGAAATGTTTAAAGGAATATCGCCAACAACAACGATTTTTGCTTTATTACGAGCAATTTTTGTAGCTAATTCTATAGGTTCATTACTGCTTGTTGCAGCTGTAATAATTACGGTATCAACATCTTTGAGTTGAATATCATCTGCAGAATTAAAAAAATTATCTCCGTATTTAGATCTTTCAGGATCAGGGTCTATTCCAGTTACTTCTGAACCCTGTGCTACAGCTAGCCTACATACTAGTTGACCTATAACTCCAAGACCTATAACCACTACTTTTGAGCCAAGTGTTGTCTCAGATAATCTAAGACCATGCAAAGCAATACTTCCTAAAACAGTGAAAGCTGCTTCTTTGATGTCTGTATTTTCATCAATTCGTCTACATAGATTTTCACTGACAACAACATATTCAGCATGGCCTCCATTAGAAACCACTTTATCTCCTACATGATATGCGCTTACACCTTGTCCAACTTTGACAACTTCCCCTGCTGAACTATATCCAAGCTGAAGAGGAAGAAGGTTTTTTGGAAATACAGCATTCCAGACTGCCCTAAAGCCCTCTTTCTTCAATAGGTCTAATCCTTTTTCAATATTTGAACTGTTTTGAAGCTTATCTGTGACGGAGGTATTAGCTACTTCAATAGCAGCTAACTCTGTTCCTGAAGATACAACTGAATAATGATTTTTTATAAGTATCTCGCCTGGACCAGGATTTGGAATAGGGGTATCCCATAAAATTGGAGTGGGATTATTTTTTTCAACTACTAGCTGTTTCATTTCTCTCCTGATTAATAATAACTAATTTACTTCATAAATTAAGGGTGAGGTTAAATTAATGTAATCTCCATCAGTTGATTTTATCTTTAGAGATCCATCTTCGTTAATATCTTCTGCCCATCCTCTACCTTCTGGATATTCCACAATTTTTCCGAGCGTTTGTAGTTTTTGTTTATATTTGTCTAAATCAAAATTATTTTTTGAAAGTGAAGACAGTGTTTTACTCGCCCATTGTTCTGCATGTGAATTGATAAGTGAGTCTTTCTGTTTTTTAGTAAAGATTGAACCTGCTCCAGGAACCTCTGGTTTATCCCAAAAATAATTTATCCCCATTCCAATGCAAATATTATTTTCAGACTTTTCCACAAGTATTCCACCAACTTTTAAATTCTTCAAAATGATATCGTTAGGCCACTTTAAGCTGAGATTAATATCTTTAAGAACTTCTATAAATACGTAGCCCGAAAGAAGTGGGATAAGTGTGTGATTTAGTTTTATATCTTCTTGTTTTACTGCAAGTGAACATGCCAACGCTTGATCAGCATTTAGCCATGTTCTGTTTGATGTACCTTTGCCTTTTTCTTGAGAGTAGCTAATAACAAGAATTGGTTCACTTGATAGTTCACTTAGTGCATATTCCTGTGTATTGTAAATGGATTCAAAAAAAAAGGTTTTCACAGTGTTACTTCTTTACATATATATAGGTCAAATACATACATTAACAATAAACAGGAAAGATGGGCATGTCAGACGATAATTTAGCTGAAATTCGTGATGAAAAAGCTAAAAAAATTCAGCATCCAAAAGGAAAATTAACAGCTTACGAAAGGCTGAATTTACTATTGGATAAAGGCTCTTTTAGCGAAATAGACCAACATGTTACCTCTGAAGAAAACCCTGATGGTGAAGCAGTTGTAACTGGTACTGGCACAATTCATGGACGTCCAGTGTTTGTATTTAGTGAAGACTTTTCTGTTATGGGAGGAAGTTTAGGCGAAGTTGTAGCTAAAAAAATTCTAAAAGTGATGGATCATGCACTAGAAGCTAGAGCACCAATTATTGGAATAAAAGACTCTGGTGGAGCAAGAATTCAGGAAGGTATCTCTTCTTTATATGGATATGCTCAAATTTTTAAAAAGAATGTTGAAGCTTCTGGGAAAATTCCACAAATATCTGTAGTGGTTGGTCCTTCTGCTGGTGGAGCGGTTTATAGCCCAGCACTGACTGATTTTATTTTTCAAGTAAAAGATATAGGACAGCTATATGTGACAGGACCTGCTGTTGTTAAAACTGTTACTGGAGAAGAGGTGTCCTATGAAGAATTAGGTGGAGTAGAAGCGCACGGTACTAAATCGGGTGTGTCTCATCAAATTTGTGAATCTGAAGAACAAGCATTTGAAGAAATTCGATATCTTATGAGCTTTCTACCACAGTCTTCATTTCAAAAACCTCCTGCATTCATTACAGAAGATGAATCTTCTCGAACAATAGAATCTTTAGATAGTTTTATACCAGAAAATAGAAATCAGCCATATGATATGGAAAAAATAATTTCAGATATTTCAGACGATGGAGAGCACTATCCGATTCAAAGTAACTATGCACTCAACATTATTACAACTTTTGCAAGAGTTAATGGAAATACAGTTGGAATAGTTGCTAACCAGCCAATGGAGCTTGCAGGAGTTCTAGATATTAAGGCTTCAGAAAAAGCAGCAAGGTTTGTGAGATTTTGTGACGCATTCAACATACCTATTCTTACCTTGGTTGATGTTCCTGGATTTTTACCTGGTGTTGAGCAGGAACACGGTGGAATTATAAGAAGTGGTGCAAAACTATTATACGCTTATGCAGAAGCGACTGTTCCAAGGGTATGCGTAGTTATTAGAAAAGCGTATGGAGGAGCTTATATTGTAATGGATTCAATAGGTCTTGGTGCGGATAAATTATATGCGTGGCCAAGTGGTGAAATTGCTGTTATGGGTGCTGAGGGAGCAGTTGACATAATACATAGAAGAGAATTGACAGCAGCTGACAATAGAGAAGAACTTAAGTCAAAGTTAGTGGCAGAGTATAATGATAAATTTAGCAACCCTGATATTGCTGCACAATTAGGATTAATTGACAATATTATAAAACCAAGTGAGACAAGAAAAGTAGTTATTGACTCATTTAAAGACTTAGTAAATAAAGGAGAGTTAGGAGATAAACATGGAAACATACCCCTCTAAAAATATTGCTATTACATGGGTAGAAAAAGGTAGTATTGCAAGAAATTTATTCTTGGCCTTAGGGTTTGCAATAGTAACTGCTCTTAGTGCTCAAATACGAATTGTTATTCCAATCTCGCCTGTTCCTATAACTGGCCAGACATTTGTTGTGCTTTTGTCAGGATTAATATTAGGAAGCACTTTTGGAGCAATCAGTATGTTGATGTATCTGTTTATTGGTATGTCTGGTCTTCCGTTTTTTTCAGCAGGTGTTGCTGGTCTTGCGATTATAAAAAGTCCAACAATAGGCTATATAATTGGATTTTTTCTAGCAGCTTATATAATCGGTGCTTTTGCAACTAAACCTGTACTTGCTATTCTGCTTGGTTCATTAACTATTTATATTGCTGGCGTTTCTGGATTGATGATAATTTTAAATACTTCACTCTCGAATGCTCTTGCAATTGGGGTTGTTCCATTTTTAATAGGAGATGCTATTAAGTCTATTTTGGCAATGGGCTTGGCTTTTAAATTAAAGTAAACATGACTCAAAAAAGAATTCTAGTCGCAAACAGAGGTGAAATAGCTCTTCGAATAATTAGATCTGCCAAAGAAATGGATTTATATACTATTGCAGTTTATTCAGATGCAGATGAAGATGCTTTGCATACTAAACGGGCTGATGAATCTTACTATCTTGGAGGGTCTCTGCCTGCTGAAAGCTATAGGAATTTAAAAAAATTGGTCAAAGCCGCTGAAGAGACAAATGCAGACTTAGTTCACCCTGGATATGGATTTCTTGCAGAAAACGCTGATTTTGCAAAAGCTATAGAAAAAAAAGGCATCACTTGGGTAGGACCTAAACCCGAAACCATTAAATCTATGGGAGACAAAATT
>JADHQS010000019.1 GCA_016777845.1 Candidatus Actinomarina sp.
GTCCAATTTATTTTAATAGTTCCAATTTACATTGGGTTTGCAATTTTAATCGCTCCAATGTGGTTAGGTGTAAATCAAGAAATAAGTAACATTTATTTAGTGATGCTTCTAGGTATAACTATGGTTATTTATTCATTTACAAACTTTTATTTAAGGAGATCACAATGATGTTATTCGGACCCCTTGTTGTATGGCTACTCGTCACTATCTTTGGACCTTATGATGTTACACAAGGTGTGTCGTCAAAATTACTTTATATTCATGTTCCAACTGTGTGGATAGCGTATTTAGCCTACACTCTTACCTTTTTGTATTCTGCACTATATTTATTTTCTAATAAATCTAAATACGACTCAATAGCTATTGCTAATGCAAAGTCTGGTGTTGTGTTCACCATTGTTACTTTGCTATCTGGTTCTTACTGGGGCAAGCAAACATGGGGAACATGGTGGGTTTGGGGTGATGCTAGGCTCAATTTGACTGCAATTCTTTTACTTGTGTATTTAGGATATATTGCTTCAAGACAATTTAATAAAGATTTAGGAAAAACAGCTAGAAACTCATCATTAATAGGAATTTTTGGAGTTATTCAAATACCTATATTGCATTTTAGTGTTATTTGGTGGAGGTCAGTTCATCAACAAGCAAGCATTCTTAGCCAAGAAACTGTAGCCTCTGGAGAAGCCCCTATGTCATCTGACATACTAATTACTCTCTTATTAAGTGTGTTATTAGTTACGCTTGTTCATACATTTCTCACAAAAAGGTTCAGAATTTCAAATGATATCTTATGGGACAATTATTTAAATCCTAAATCAAGGGCTAAAATTTAAATAGAGTGAAAAAAAATTTTATTATTGTCTTCTTGGGCATTGGGTTAATTATTTATGCAAGTTCAATTATTGCATCTAGAAATACTATTTATTACTATACGACATCAGAAACTTTGAACATTGAACTAAAAAATGAAGAAAGAATCAAATTAGGAGGTTTTGTAGTTGAAGGAACTGTTGCTAAGGATGGTGGATTTACAAATTTTATAATAACTGATGGCAATAAAGACATTAAAATAATATTTGATGGTTTTGTGCCAGAATTGTTTCAAGAAAATATGGGTGTGATTCTTGATGGAGTGTTTGATAATGATACTTTTCTTGCTGATGATATGCTAGTTAAACACGACAATGAATATGTATCAAGTGATGGTGAAACATATAACGTAGAAAATTATTCGGAATGATTTACAACACTGGAATTATTTTTAGTTGGATAAGCTTTGTTTTATTAGTAATTCTATTCTTTAATAAAAAAGAAATCTTTACAGAAATTCTTGTAAGATTAAATCTTTTTGTACAAGTTTTCTTATTTTGTTTGCTTGAAATAGGATTATTTTTGAATGACTTTTCTATCTCTTACATAGCAAACTATTCTGCTAAATCTACTCCCCCTTTATATAAGTTTGCCTCTCTTTGGGGCTCCTTAGATGGATCTATACTTTTATGGAATCTATGTTTAAGTTTCTTTATGTATCTTTATTTAAAATCATATAAAGATCTTTCATCAGATATGGATATAAAGATTTTTTCATTAATTATGATCTTTTTTGTTGGATACACAGTTTTTAGCTCCTCTCCTTTTGCAGGTTGTATTGAACTTGCAGCTGTAGGTTGTAATAATTCAAGTTTGTTACCTTTTCAGGAATTGGTAACAAGTAAGATTGGTCGTGGTCCTAACCCTCTACTCCAAAATCATCCTCTAATGGCAATCCATCCACCAATGCTATATATAGGATATGTTGGGATGACAATGCCATTTGTTGCTGCTACAAGCAGGTTATATTCAAAAAAACAAAATGCCAACGATTGGATAGAGGTTGCTGAAAAAACAACCTATATACCATGGTTATTTCTAACAATTGGAATAACACTTGGTGCTGCCTGGTCATACGAAGTTTTAGGATGGGGAGGATACTGGGCTTGGGATCCAGTTGAGAATGTTTCATTTATACCATGGCTTTTGGCAACAGCATTTCTTCATTCAGCAAAAATACAAAAGTCTCAAAATACATTATTAAATTGGAATTACATATTGGTTGGCTTGATGTTTTTATCTACAATATTTGGCACTTTTGTGACGAGATCAGGTGTTTTAATTTCTGTTCATGCATTCTCTAATGGGAATATAGGAACTTATCTATTGATTGGAATGATGCTTTTTGGAATTATTTTTATAGTTATTGGATCAAAGAATGTTGAATATTTTTCAAATTCAAAAAAAATTGATAATTGGTTCGGAAAAGCAGGGTTTTTTGTTTATAACAACATTTTTTTATTTTCCTCTGCTCTAGTTATTTTCATCGGAACAATTTTCCCACTAATTTATGAAACACTATATGACAGACAAATAACAATTGGTAGATCTTATTACGATATTCTCGTTGGACCTCTTTTAGTCATATTGTTAGGGCTTATGATTTTTTCAAACAAGTTGACTATAAAAAATTTAAATATCAATAAATGGTTTAAAGAAAATGCGATTTTAATAAATAGCTCATTAGCAATAAGTATTCTTAGTCTTCTTACATTTGATAATTCATATATTTTGGTTGTTACCGTAGCAGTATCATTTATGTTAATTCTTATAACTGTCACTAACTTATTTAAAAACTTCAGAAAATCTAAAATCAATAAAACATACTGGACAGGCCAAATAGCACATTTAGGTATTGCTATTTTTGCTTTTGGAATAATTTTGAATGTAAGTCAGAGTTACTCAACTGAAAAAGAAATAAATTCATTTGAAGAATTTAGCTTTAACGATCAAACTTACTTTGTTTATGACTCAATTGAAGAAAGTTTTCCTGAAAAAAATGTAATAAAACTTCCAATTTCAAATCAAAATACCACTAAATTTACTTCTTTAAATATATTTAATAATTCTTCTCAACAAGCAATAAGCTCGCCTGCAGTATTTAGAACCTTTTTAAATGATGTATATATAACTGTAAAATTTATCGATGAAAATAGTTATAAACTTATCGTCAGAAATAATTATGGAATTTTTATAATGTGGATAGGATTGTTTGTTTCAAGTATTTCATTTGTACCAAGATTAAGTAAAAATGAAAAATAGGTATTTAACTCTTTTGCTTTTAGTTTTGTTATTCACATTACCTAGTTTATTTCCTGATAATGAATCTAGATATGAACAGTGGAGTAAATCATTGCTATGCCCAGTTTGTCAAGGTGAAACTATTTATGATTCTCCGTCCGAATATGCAGACGATATGGGTGCTATCTTGATTGAACAGATTAACGAAGGCTTAACTGATGATCAAATATATACATTTTGGGTATCAAGATATGGCGAAAGAATTATTACCAACCCAATAAATCGCAATTTAGAAATACTATTTATCCCATTGACATTAGTTTTTGGGTTTGTTTTATTGTTTGTTAGGAAATTGTATGTTAAAAAATAAATGGCTATATGCGGGTCTTTTCATATTTCTATTTCCATTCTTCCTTTTAATAAATTTAAATGACAACGCCTCAGAAATTGCTAATCAAAACACTAATTTAGAAGACGTATCAAATGCTGAAATGGAGAAAGTTATAGAACTAAATCCAGATATATTTGCAATGAGAATTGCACTTGCTAACCGCTATTTCGAAGAATTTAATTACTCAAGTGCTCTTCCCCACTTTTTGCACGTTGCACAAAATTCAGAAGATTTAGAGTTAAAAAGTCTTGCTTTAGCTCAAATAGGATGGATGGTTCATGATTCAGGTGACACCCTAACTTCACTTAATTATATAGAAGAAGCTTTAGCTATTTCTCCTGAATCCTTACTAGCAAAAACTTATCTTGGAATTATTCTTATTCAGCAAGAGGAAACCAGAAAAGAGGGGTATGAAATATTAACATTCCTAAAGACCGATCCTACTTTATCTAATGAAGATTTAGAGATTATTCAAGAAATATTGTCTATATATGAAAATTAAACTTTTAATTTTTTTATTATTGTTTTCATTTTGCAGCTCAGAAGTTGTTGACGAAGGAATATTTATTGATCCAGTAGATTTGAAAAATTTAAAAACGTTGGAGACAAATGACAATATTGATTTATCTAATAATAATTTTTTAATTATAAACTACTGGGCATCCTGGTGTTTAGAGTGCATAGAGGAACATCCTTATCTCATTGAATTGTCAAAAACCAAAGGATTTGAAAATTCTGTATTTATGCTCTCTTTTCAAGACAGTAGAGAGAATGCTCTCAAATTTATAAATGAATATGGCGTTGGTAATATTCAGTACGTAGTTGATCAAAATAGTAAAATCGCAATATACTCCGGTGTCTTTGGAGTGCCCGAAACACATATTGTAAAAAATGGAGAAGTAATAAAAAAATATATTGGTCCAATATCAATAAATGATTTTCAAGAAATAATAAATAATTATTCACATCTAACCAATTAAGAATTATTATTATTTCTGTGAAATGGATAATCGCGATTTATCGAGGAAAGTCCGGACTCCACAGAGTAATAGAGCTGGGTAACTCCCAGGCAAGTAATTGACGGAAAGTGCAACAGAAAACAAACCGCTTATCAGTGATAAGTAAGGGTGAAAAGGTGGTGTAAGAGACCACCAGTTGTTTAAGTAATTAAACAAGCTTGTAAACCCCTCTAGGAGCAATACTAAGAAGCAATTAGCTGACTCGGCAAATAATTGCGGGTAAGTAGCTAGATATATTTGGTAACAAATATACAAGATGGATGATTATCGTATGTGCAAACATATACAGAATCCGGCTTATAGTTTCACAAAATCATGAGTGCCCCCACGGGGGCACTCTCCTAAAAATAGTCTTTAGCTAATATATGTAAATGACAAAATTTTCTTACTTTCTAGGATCTGAACAATGGCAACCTGAAGATTTAATAAAGCATGCTGAGATTGCAAGAGAATCAGGCTTTGATATGTTGACTATTTCGGAACACTTTCATCCCTGGGTTGATGATTATTCAGCTTCTAACTTTACATGGACAACTCTAGGTGCACTTGCTAACAAGCTTCCAGAATTAGATCTTGGCACAGGAGTCACTACCCCACTTTGGAGAATCCATCCAGGTGTAATAGCTCAAGCTGCTGCAACAGTTGACAGACTTTCACCCTCTACATTTCATTTAGGTGTAGGTACGGGGGAGAATATTAATGAAGGACCGCTAGGTTATGATTTTCCAAAATACGAAGAAAGAAAAAATAGACTTATAGAAGCTTTAACTATCATAAGAAGATTACTTGATGGAGAAAAATTAGACTTTAACGGAGAATACTACAAAACAGAAAAAGCAAAATTATACTCCCCTCCAAATGGAAATATCCCAATATGGTTAGCAGCTGGTGGACCCAAGTCTGCGGAGGTAGCTGCAGAATATGCCGATGGACTCATGATAAGTGTTAAAGACCCTAAAGACTCATATGAAAGAGTAATAGATCCTGCAAAGCAGAAATCCAATGAATTAAAAAAGGAAAATTTATCAATTCATACTTATAGGTGGACTATGTTTGCTGATAATGATGACGACGCTTGGACAGCACTTCGATCATGGAGGGGCTTAAGAGCACCGAGTAGACTTCAGCAGCTTGATCCTGAGGCATTGAGAGTTGAGGCAGACAGTTTTCCAAAAGAAGAAATTATGGGGAAATTTTCAAAAGCTTCAACTATTGATGATTTAGTTGATATTTATAGTCCACTAGTTAATGAATTTGATTCTGATATTGTTACAATTCAAATTTCTTCTATTAATCAAGAAGAAACAATCAAACTACTTGGTAAAGAGCTTTTGCCTAAATTGCGAAATTAAGTGATTAAATATTTTCTAATTGGTTCAATTGGAGGATTGCTTTCTGGAATATTAGGCATAGGTGGAGGGGTTGTTTTCGTACCTCTTTTAACCTACTTAACAAAAACTGATTTTAAAACCAATACTGGTGTTTCCTCTTTAGCCGTTGTTTTTGTAGCAACAGGAAGTAGCATTACTTACATTTTTAATGATTTTTCAAGCGGAACAAATTTAGTATTTGAAATTTTAATAATAATTATTGGTGGAATAATTGGAGGATATTTTGGTAGTAAACTAACTGCAAAAATAAACACTCAATTACTTAAAAAATTATTTTCTATTTTACTGATAGCATCTGCATACAGAATAATCTTTTCAACAACTGTCACCGCAACTTATGAAGACAATATAATCTTATATTTTTTTATTGGTTTTGTTTCTGGGGTCGGATCTGGTCTTTTAGGTATTGGTGGAGGAATAATTAGAATACCAATGTTAATTTTTTTTGGTGGGTTTGAACAAATTATTGCACAAGGGATTTCACTGTTGACAACTATTCCTACAGCCCTTACTGCTGCTGCAACTAAGATTCGTAAAGAAAATAATTTACTTAAAATAGGTTTAATAGTTGGAATATTTGGTGTATTAGGTTCAGTAATTGGAGGTAGTTTAGCTTTTAGTATTATTCCTCGTGATACATTGAGTATAAGTTTTGGAATATTCTTAACTTTAGTTTCTATAAATATGTTTATTTCTAATAAGTAAACTTACCGGTATTTATAAATTCTTTTAATATTTGAATATTTCTAAATTTAAAAAATAAATATAAAATCCCTATTGCCCCAAGTGCTGTTTTGTAATTTTTTGCAAATGAAAATATATCTTCTGAATTTTGAAATAGTGGATAAAGAATTATGCTTTGGTTTAACCATGTAAAGCTAAGTACTAAATAAAAAAAGGAACCTATTGAGAATAATAGAGAGTTTGCTCTAAATAAACTTCCCCTCTTTGTGGCAATCATAAAAATAAAAAATAAACTCACTGTGAAAAATATGCTGTGCCCTATGTATTCATTTTGATTTGTAAATCCAAAAAAATATAAAATTGAATCTACTATAACGGGGAATAAACTACCGAAGATAATAAATCTTAAGTCTGCATTTTTATCTTTAAATATATAAAGAAAAAGATATATTGATAGACCGCTAGTCCAAAATAAAATCATGAATCTAAAGCAATATTAGCAAGTTCATCTGCTCGTTTGTTTTGCTCTCTAGGTACATGGTGAATTTCTAGATTATCAATTTTTTCTATTAAATCAGTACATTGATTGTATAAATCTTTTAAATTTTTTGATTTAACTTTATAATTTCCATTTACCTGCTGTACAACAAGTAAAGAATCTAAATAAATCTGTATATCTTTTAAATTATTTTTATAACAATAATCTAAAGCAGTTCTTAAACCTTCATACTCAGCAACATTGTTTGTGGCTACACCAATCTTCTTTGCAATAGTATCAACTTCTTGTTCATCATTTTGAATTGAGACACCTATAGACGCTTCTCCCGGATTAGATCTCGAAGCACCATCACAATATATTTTGTACATTAAATTACAACTCCCATGCAATATGGACATTGTTGAAATCTAGAGTTCATAATTTCATACATTTCATTTGAAGTGAGATCAACACCACAGCAACCACATTGATTTTCCCTTTTGTAAGCAGCTATAACTTCAACACCTTTTGATTTTAAATCATCATACAAGTCGATTATCCCTTTAGGAAAGCTACTTAATAATAATTTTTTTTCCTCTTCGTATTTTCCAATTTTTAAATCAATGTCTCCCCATTCGTTTTGAAGTTTTTTAGATAAACTTAAGAGTGTAGGTTTTAAACCCTCTAATGATAGATCTATGTTATTAATTCTCTCTAACTCATCAGAATTTTCTTCGTTTATTTCATTTAAAGATTTTTCATAATCTAACAAATTTTTTTCAAAATTTTGTTTTTGTAAATTGTAATTTTGTAATTCAGATGCATCTAAATTTGTGTTTAATTTTTCATTTATTGTATTAATTTTTAACTGTGATTCTGAAATGCTTTTTTCTATGTGATTCTTTGCCTCAAAATACAGTTGCAATTCATTTTCAATATTTTGTTTATCGCTTTGAAGCTTTTTAAATTCAATCTCATGAGTTTTAAGCTCTTTTACTGTTGTTCCTTCTGATTTTTCAGATATTAACTTAAATATTTCATTATCTAATTCTTGTAATTCAATTAAGTTACTTAATAGAAATGGCTCATTCATAAAAATCTTTATACAAATACTCTAATTCTTGATTTAAAGCTTTATTTAAGTTTTCAACAAACTTTTTCATTCCTGGAATTTCAGTTGTTATATGCCCAACTTGAAGTAATCCAATGTTTGCATCGTCTGCTTTTAACAGGTATCTGTGTGAGATATCTCCAGTAACAAACACATCTACTTCTTCTAAAATCTCATCAATAAATTGTGTGCCTGATCCTGGGAGGATTGCTATTTTATTTATTTCCTTGAGTTTATAAAAATATTCATTTGTCCTTATTGAGTTTGTATTTAATTTGTACTCAACAAGTTTCTTGAATTCATCATTTGATAAACCTTCAATTTCTCCTATGCGTCCAGCACCAAAATTGCCTAAAGTGTGAGCAAAGGTCTTGGTGTTTTTCAAATTAAATATTTCAACCAAAGTATCAGCATTTCCTGCTTCGCAAACATCCTGTGCAGTATGTAAAGTAATTACATTTATTTGGTTATCCATGAATTCTTTAGTTATGATTTCTGGGATCATGGTTTCAGTACCATCTTCTTCAAGCACTTTTTTGAAAGATGGAGGATGGTAAGAAATAACAGTGTTTATATTTTTATCATTACAGTATTTCAATAATGATTTTTCTAATTCATGACCAACTACAGTACCATTTACTTCACTTTGTTCAGATCCTATTGTTATGCCTACATAGTCATCTTCAAATGCATACTCAAGTGGAACTAATGTATTGACAATATTAAGAAGTTCAGAAACTTTCACTTAAATAATATTAATAAAGTTAATTATAAAGATTTAGCTGTTTTTTTATTATGATAATTTGCCCACAAAACCAAAAATGTTGGAAGTATTGTTAATGAAGCGATTAGGGCAAAACCAATAGAGACTAATATTACTGTTCCCATTTGTTGAAAGGGAACTAAAGAAGATGTTGTTAGAATTCCGAAACCTGCCATTGTGGTAAATGCACTTCCAAACAATGCCCCTCCTGTAGTCTTTAAAGTTGTGCGAATTGCTTCAACGGGCTCTGTACCTATAGCAATCGTTTCCCTAAATCTATTTGTAACGTGGATAACGAAAGGAACACCTATACCAATCGCTAATCCAGATAAAGTTGAGGTGACTGGGTTTAAAGGTATGTCTAATAAATACATTCCAAGATAAGTACCTAAAACAATTGCTGCTACTGGTAAAACTGTTATTACACCAAGGAATGGTCTTCTTATATCTATCAAATAATACAAAACAAGAAAAGCCATAGAGGCTAAGATGGCAAACACTAAAGATTGAAACTGAGATGAATTTATTAATTCATTTACACTTTCAGTAACAATATTATCTGAAGTTACTCCAACAAAAACTCCTAAATCTGAAAGTGGTTTAAAAGCAATATATAAATCATCTCTAATCTGAGCCGCACCTGAAGTACCTGCAGAAGTAGTTATTCTGACCTGCATTGCTGAAATAATACTTGTTTCATCAACATAAAGACTGGTACTAAATAAATCGTAATCTGTTTGTAAAAGGTAATTGTATAGACCTTCAACATTCCCAGAACTACTAACTCTCAAAGCATCTAATCCTTGTCCGTTCATTATTTGAACTCCATATCCATTAAGCTGCCCAATTAAAGCCATATCAGGCATTGGTGGTGGAGCTTGTGGGCTTGCAGATGGCGGAGCAAGCATTGCTCCAAGTTTTCCAACTACAGATTCAGCTGCTGCATTACCAGCAAAAACTAAAACATTATCAACATTAGAAAGGTTATTTAATGAATCAATCAAAGCATTGTGAATTTCAGGTGTAGCTACATTGTCTGTTTCAATCAAAACACTAGTTGTCTCTCCAAATCCCCCACCAAATTCATCTTGTAGTATATTAAAAGTTTTTACAGTTGGATTATCAGATGGTAAAAAATCAGTAAAATTAAAAACGGTTGATATGTTTGTAAATCCATAGTATCCATAGCCACCAATTCCTAAAATTAAAATAATTGCGACTAACTTTAACTTTTTAGGAATAATAGATGTGGATGCAGATATTTTATTAAATAATTTTTCACCAGATGAAGCAAATGCTTCTGTATCGATTTTATTCTTTTTTTCTAATCTTTTATCAAGTAACGTTCTTATTGCTGGAACTAATGTCATTACAAGTAAAAATGCATAAAATATTCCAAGGGCAGTTGTTATTCCGAAGTCCTGCAATTGAGTTAACGGAGAAACAATATTCGTAAGAAAGCCAACCATTGTTCCTAATGTAGCAAGTGTTAAAGCTATCCCAACCGAACTTAAAGTTGTAGATGCAGATTGAGTGACTGTATTTTTCAAACCAAGTTCTTCTCTGTACCTACCTGTGAAATGAATTGCGTAATCAACACCTAAACCAAGAATGATAATTGTTGAAATTTGCGATAGTTGGTTAGGTGCTCCAATAATATCTAAATATCCTGGCCCCAAGACAACTCCTATTCCTTGCATCCATAAAATTGCAAGCAAAATTGCAGCTAAGCTATTTAAAATGTCAGCCAAAGTACGTCTTGAAGATTTAAAAAAACCAAAAGTTTTTGTTGGTTTTATAAAAAATATAAATGCAAGAACAAAAAATATTATCGCAAAAGCAGCACCAAAAAGCTGTGCAACTTCTTGTAAGAAGTCATCCTGCTCATCCCCAAATAATAAAGAGAGGGAAAAACCGGCTAAATTAATATTTTCAAAATCTTTACTTAGTTGGATTAATTCTTTATTTAACGCAACTTCCATTCTAGGTTGCTCAACAAATACTCCCTCAAAGCCAAACTCAGCACCAATTAACGCAGAGTTTATTGTAATTATTCCTAAACCAGCTGTTGCTGTTACTTCTTCTTGATTGTATGAACTCGATAAAAGTGCAGATGCAAATTGTTGAAATTCTGGAGGCATTTGGGTTGAAGTGCCTTTATATAATTGTTTAAATTGTTCATTTGTAAGACTGCTTACGTCAAGTGCAGGATTAAAAGCTCTTGCAACATCGATAGGTGCGAAAAATCCTTGAACTAATCCTTGATTAGGATCATTTACTAAATATTTGAATATTTCACTTTTTTCGATAACTTCTACAGCAGATAAATAGGCCTCATAACCTTCAACAGTTAAAACGTCATCACCCTCAAAAACTAATTGAAGAACACTTTGAGTACCTGAACCACCAAAATAATCAGATAATTTTCCTTGTGCTTCAATTTCAGGAGTTTCTAATTCTCCTCCAAAACCAGTATCAAGTTCTTCTGCCTGAGTAGTCATGTAGCCAAAGAAACCTGTAATTCCAAGAATTACAATAATTGTTATTACTGGAAATTTAGTAGCAGCTGATGAAAAAAATTTTGTTAAAAGTTTCATAACGATATATATTAACGTTAAATATAATTTAAACGTATTTATCAAAGTTAAATATATGTAAATTCAGAAAAAAATTAATATTATAAATATGCTTTCAGCAATTGCAACAGCAGCTTTAATTAATTTTTTAATATTACCAATTACTTATCATGAATCAGAACCTGAGTATATCAAAAATAAAATTGAGAATTATGATTACTATACAATATCGCAATCAGGAAGTCTTTTCTATAGTGTCACTAATCAAATTATAGAAAGTGCAAAAAATTTAGATAGCAACCTAACTTTCATAGGAAGAGCAAATATAGGCTTAGAATCAGTTGAGTCATCAAATGGAGAAAATAAACTTTCCTCATTAGAAAATTACTTGTACAGCATTTCAATACAAACAATAGAGTCATCTAAAGTAGATTTTTTTTACAACGACGAAGTAGCTCAAGTAATTAAAGACAACAAACTTATAGTATCAACCTTAACAGCTGAAAGGTATGGTCTTTCGGTAAATGACAAGGTAAGTTTAATCGGTATCAACTCTGCTCCACTCGTTCTAGAAGTTGGAATGATTATAAAAGATTCAGAATTATCTTGGTTTGAAGGAGTGGTAAATAAAGAAGTTGGTTTTGAATTAGGTATTTATAGAAATATTCAAGCGATTATTTGGGATACTAAAATGAGTGAAAACCATTTGATTGAACTTTATAAAAATATTGAATATAAAAGGGTGAAGATAACAAACAAACACAAAAGAAATATTCCAAATAAGAATTGGGTATTACCTACTGCAATGGTTAAAGAAATGTTTGGTGATTTTCAAATCAAGGAAAGAGATGGTACTTGGATTACCACAGAACCATCTTGGAGAGAGAAAAATATTCAAGTTAAGAAAATGCCTATTCTTGGTAACACAAGATGCCACAGGTTAATGTGGGGGCCATTAGAGGGTGCTTTAAATCAAATCGTAGATGAGGGTTTAGCTAATACACTTTCTGTTGAAGATTTTAAAAAATCAGGTGGATGTTATGCTCCTAGAAGGATAAACCGATTTGATGCTGGGGGAAGTATTTCCAGACATGCTTGGGGAATTGCTATTGATATAAATACAAAATCAAATTACCACCCAAGAGTAGTTGAAATCTTTAATTCTTGGGGATTTGCTTGGGGAGGAACATGGACATCTCCAGATGAGATGCATTTTGAGTTAAGAGATTTGTCAGCCAGTATTTCTAAGACCAGCAGCTAATCCATTTACCGATAACAATAAAGAATTGTTTTCTACTGTATTAAGGTTACGCATTTTCATTTTCTTCATAAGAGTTATCTGAATTAGAGATAATGGGTCTAAGTAAGCATTTCTAATATTTAGAGTATTTTTTAAAATTTTGTTATCTTCAAGCAGATCATCGATCTTTTTAATTTTCTTTATAGAAATATATGCTAATTGTGATTCTTTAAGAATTTTTTTATATATTTTTAATGCTTCTTCATCTAAAAGTTCGTCAACATATCTTTTAGCAATTTTGAGATCAGATTTTGAGAGCGTCATCTCAATATTGCTAATTAAGTTCTGCATAAAGTCTGAATTTTTATATATTTTTCTTACATAATTAATTCCGTATTTTTCAATCATGTAATTTAAAGCTGTTCCTGAGCCATACCAACCTGTTAATGTATTTCTTGTTTGAGCCCATCCAAACACCCAAGGAATAGCTCTGTAATTTTGTAAACTCTTCACATTTTTAGTTCGCTTTGATGGTCTTGATCCAATATTTAATGTAGATAGAAGTTTAACAGGAGTTCCTTTTTCAAAGTAATCTACAAGATTTGAGTTAGTAAAAAAAGATCTATATTCCTCATATGATTTATTCGATAGCTCCTGTAGAAATTCCTGATTTGGTATTTTTACTTTTAATTTATTTCCAGATTCATTGATAAATGCTACCGAACCAAGTTTAATATTTTCAAAACCAAGATATGCTGTTGAATACTTATCTGAGATTACTTCTCCTTGTTCTGTATATCTTATTTGGGATGATACAGTGCCCTTTGGTTGTGCAGAAATTGAATTGTAAGTAGGTCCCCCTCCTCTGCTGATAGTTCCTCCTCTTCCATGAAAAAATGTAACATTAATATTATTAGCTATACCAATTTTAAATAAATTAATTTGTGCTTTGTAAACATTCCATTGTGAAGATATTATTCCACCATCTTTATTTGAATCGGAATAGCCAAGCATAACTTCTTGATTATTATTTTTAAATTTTTCTATGAAGGATTTGTAGTGTCTATTTAGAAATAGTTTTTCCAAAATTATATGAGATTTTTGCAAATCCTCAATTTCCTCAATCAAAGGCGTTATTGAAGGAATATTCTCTTTAGGAATATGCTTTTTGCATACATCGAAAAGATTTAATACATCTTCTTCTGAACTTGTCATTGAGAGAATTAATGAATTAAATACGTTATTGCCATATATTTTTTGAAGTTCAGGTATTTCTTTAATTAATTTTTCAAAATCAGAGTACTCTCTCCCGGTCTGATCATTAATTACAGAGGAATTTTGCCTAATATCCAAAGACACACCATGGAATTCAAATTGGTAAATCATATCGACAAAATTATCTAGCTTTGTATTTTGGATTTTTGTTCCAAATATTTTTAGAACACTATTTTGAAATAATAAAATATCATCAAGAAATTCATGAAAAAATTCATAACCTTTCTTGTTTTTTTGAAAATTATCCAATCTATGAAAAACTAATGAAAGAAATATACGGAAAGGTTCATCAAAATTTACGCGTTTGTAATGTTTATAATCACTTGGAAGAATTTTTTTATATTCCTCAATCTTTTTTGTTAACTTTTTTGGACTTTCAACAAAATCTGTTGAAATACTAAATTCTTCTGAAAATTGAACTATTTGTTCTTTATAGATATTCAATATTTGATTTGAATATATTTTCAATGCCTCTTTGGTTATATTTGTAGTTACAAATGGATTGCCATCTTTATCAGCACCAACCCATGATCCAAACTTAAGTTTGAAATTTTTTGCATTTCCAGTTATTTCATCATCTTCAATAACTTTTTTATATACATCTTTATATAAAATATCTAAATAATAAATTAATGATTTTACTTCATCTATTGGATTCGGCTTTGTAGATCGAACTTCTCTTGTGTACCAAAGTTGAGTAATAAGTGAATTTATTTCACTCATACTATTTGAATTATTGTTTTTAATAATCTCTGCAATTTTATATATTTTTTTTAGAGTTGACTGTCTAGAGCTTTCAGTTGGATGAGCAGTAAAAACTGGCATAAAAATAAGTTCGTTATTTGTTTTTTTATTAATTG
>JADHQS010000020.1 GCA_016777845.1 Candidatus Actinomarina sp.
ATATTTGAATCTACTATTTCATTTATGATTTTTTCAATGTCATTTGAGAAATTACGTCTTTTTTCGAATTTATCATCACCTGTGCCAATTCCCAATTTAAAATTTTTAATTTCAAGAAATTTGTAAATATATTCGTCAAACAATTCCTGAAATGGTCTCTCATTGATGTTTAATACACATACACCCAATCTTATTTGACCATTAACAATTTCATTTAATTTGTAAATACCATCAATTAATTCATAAACATCTAAATCACTACCTGCAGGGTTTTTTCCATGATCAAATAAATATATTGTATCGATGTCTATGGACATTAATTTTTCTGTTTTAACTATAAAATCGTTTTTGAAGAATTCTCCAGGAAGTAAAACAGATTTAATTTTATTCATTAAATGCAAGTGCTGCTGCACCAATTATTCCAGAGTCTTCTCCTTGATTAGAAATAAATATTTCCGGGAAAATTCTAGATGGAAATTTATATCTCTTTTGAATATCGCTAGTAATCAGATCTATTAAGTCAAAAGGTTCAGAAGACATAGTTCCTCCAAGAACAAAGACTTCATTGTTGAATATTTCAAATAAACTTATTAGCCCGTCTGAAATATTTTGAATTATTTCATCTCGAACATTTTTTTCTTCATTTGTAAGATTTAAATTCTTATCAAATATTATTGAACCAACATTTTTCTCTGCAAATCTTTTTGCAAGTTCTGAAGTTTTGTTTTCCAACGAAAGTTGGGAACATCTTTGTGTCCATACTGAAGCTGCAACTGAAGCTTCGTAACATCCTTTTTTTCCGCAGCCGCATAAAACATCTCTATTGTTTGAGGTAAGCATATGACCAAGCTCTCCTGCGCTCCCCTGTCCTCTTAATAATTTACCTTCGGAAATTATTCCTCCACCAACCCCTGTTCCAAAAGTTAACATTATTAAATTAGAAAACTTATTTTTATAACTTAATAAGTACTCACAGTAAGCTGCGACATTACCGTCATTATCCAGATAGAATTCATAATCTGTAAAATTTACTAATTTAGAAAAATTAATGTCATATTGTAAATTTGGACCATATGAATATTGTTTTTTTTCAAAATTTACAAATCCTGGCATAGCGATTGATACTTCTGATATATTTGATATATTTTCCTTTATAATTTCAGATATAGAATCAATAAATTTTTCTTCATTTTCTGGAGTTGGTATCTTATCTTTCTTTAAAACTTTATAAGATTCATCTATGACACCGTATTTTACGGTTGTACCTCCAACATCAAAAGCTAAACAATTCATATATAAATTGATGATAATTCTAAATACTGATTAGTTGCCCGAAAATAACCTACATTAATGCATCGAGTTGCACTTATCATCCAATGCGAAGCTAGCGGTTGATGAACATCTCCAAATAATGAATATTTAGGTTGATAACTTTCAATAAAATCTTTTAGACCAACCCATCCTTGTTCGATTTTATTTGTAACAACATCAGTAACTAACTCACGAACAAGTGGAGGTGCATGTGTGCAGATTATATTGGAGTCTTTTAAGTTATGTAGTTTTTTTGAAAATGTTTCTTCGTCAATTTCTCCCCTTGCATTTATAGGTGTTGGAACTCCACCACCAGCAAAGCCAATTTTTTTATTATCAAATTCAACCAACATACCATCTACATTCTTAACTGAACTACTTAAGTAAGTATTCATAATGTCTACATCGTCTACATTTCCTGGAATAAACCAGACTTCGTATTTTTTAAGTACTGCAAAAACATCTTCGTATTGTTTATTAATTGCATTTTGCATTTTCTTTGCAATTTTGTCTGGATCAGTTTTATACAATTCTTTCCATAATGTTTTTCTTTCCTCAAATTTGTGTTCTTTTCTTAAATTAATCAATTTTTCAACATTATCTTTGCCAAAAACATCCATGGCAATTCCTTGTCCATCTCTGTAATCAATCCAATTGATTAAATCACCTAAAATGACAATAGGTCCCTTTTTCTGTGGTAAAGAATTAAGATACTCTATCTGATAGTGAACATCCGATACGAATATCATTTCATCTAATTTGTAACTGCTCCAGCGTCTGAACCACTGACTAACTTAGAGTATTTATGAAGAACTCCAGATTTATAACGAGGTTCAGGAAGGGTTAGTAAACCAAAGCGTTTGTTCATTTCATCTTCACTTATATCAAGGTTTAGCGTTCTGTTGGAAATATCTAGGCTAATAATATCTCCATTTTTACATATTGATATTGGGCCTCTGTCAAAACTTTCTGGAGCGACATGTCCGATACACAAACCTGTTGTTCCACCTGAAAATCTTCCATCTGTAATTAACAATACGTCTTTACCAAGTCCAGCACCTTTTATAGCTGCTGTTATTTGTAACATCTCCCTCATACCAGGACCACCTTTAGGACCTTCATTGCGAATAACAACAACTTGTCCTTTTTCTATATCGCCATTAAAAAGTGCATCCAGAGCATCTTGTTCGCTATCAAATACATTTGCAGGTCCTGAGAAATTATTTATATCTATTCCAGCAGTCTTTACGACTGAACCTTTTGTAGAGAGACTTCCTTTTAAAACTGCTATCCCTCCTTGGTTTGATATAGGATTATCCGGAAAACTTATTACATCTTGGTTTTTTGGAATTTCAACATTTTCTAAATTTTCACCAACAGTTTTACCTGTAACAGTCATGCATTCTGGATTTATTAGACCGTTTTCTAATAAAATTTTTGAAACAACAGGGACTCCCCCAATTTTATCCAAGTCAACCATATGAAATTTCCCAAACGGTTTCATATCTGCAAGATGAGGTACATTTCTACTTAGTTCATCAAACGTCTCCAAACTTAGAGACATTTTTGACTCATGTGCAATTGCAAGTAGATGAAGAACAGCATTTGTGCTTCCTCCTAAAGCTAACACAGTAGTAATTGCATTTTTAAAAGCCTCATTTGTCATAATGTCTCTTGGTTTGATGTCATGTTTTAGTAAATAATTTAGTTGTTTTCCTGATTCTTCAGCTGCAACTCTAAGCCTGCTGTCCTCGGCTGGTATTGATGCAGTACCAGGTAAGCTCATTCCAATCGCCTCACCAACGGATGCCATTGTGTTAGCGGTGAACATTCCAGCACATGATCCAACACCAGGGCATGCAGCACACTCTATTTCATATAAATCTTCTTTTGTAATCATTCCTTTTTCATATGCCCCAATACCTTCAAAAACATCAACAATTGATATATCTTTTCCTTTATAGACGCCTGGTAAGCTACTTCCTCCATATAGAAATATTGCAGGCCTATTTATTCTGCCAGCTGCCATCAACATACCAGGTAAAGACTTATCACAACCAGCTATTGTTACCATTCCATCAAATCGTTCTGCATGCATTACAAGCTCTACTGAATCCGCAATAACTTCTCTCGAGACAAGAGATGCTCTCATGCCCTCGTGCCCCATTGATATTCCATCCGAAACTGCAATAGTTGAAAAAATTAAACCAGCAGAATCGGGACCGTTAACACCGACTTTTGCATGTTCAGATAACTCAGGTCCAGTTAAATTACAGGGTGTTACCTCATTACCTGCAGAGACTATTCCTACTTGAAATTTATTAAAATCATCATCCTTTAAACCTACTGCACGGAGCATGGCACGAGCAGCAGATTTACTTACACCTTGTGTTACGTCATCAGATATTTTTGCCATAGAATAAGAATAGATTATTTAGCTGATGAAATCATTTTTTTTAATTTTTCATATTCTTCTAAAATACTGTTTTCCTCTGAGTCAAATGAATTAATCAAGTTTTGACATACATCATTATTACCAATTTTAAAAAGTGCCCACAAAATATATATTTTTAAATGTAATGAACTTTCTGGATAAATATGTTCTAAAAAACTTGAAGTATTTTGATCTGGATTGTTACCAAGTGCAATTATGGCATTTCTTTTCAGATATTCAGCATTTCTTTTTGGAATATAAAACCAATAGAACATTTCATTCAGTTTCTTGTTATCTTCTTTTATAATTTCTTCAAGATTAACTTGTTGGTTTTTGTTAAATATAACTACATTATTATTTTCTTGCCCAGGCGGACAAGAGGTAAGGCAGTCGTCACAACCATAAAACTTATTTCCTATTGCATCGCGCATTTCATATGGAATAAATTCAGGTGACTGAAGCCAGTAAGATATACACTTGTTTGAATCAAGTTTGTATTCATTATTTAATGCTCCAGTTGGACAAGATATCTGACATAAATTGCACTCACCACAGGAATAGTTTGTATTTTTGATTTCTTCAAATGTATCGTCTACATAAATAGTAGCTAATAATTGCCAAGGTCCTGAGCCTGGTGTTAACATCATTGTGCTTTTGCCTTGCCACCCCAAGCCAGATGATACAAAAAAAGTTCTATCGTAATGATTAGGGTTATCAATAAATGATTTAAATTTAATATTTAATTTTTCAAAAACTTGTTCAATTTCGCTGATTTTGTTTTTTAAAGGTAAGTAATAATCTTTTTCTGCAAACCTAGCAATTTGACCATAGCCAGGAGAGGTTAGCATGGATGTTTGTTTTTTGTTTTTATAGTTGTAAGTGATCAAAATTGCAGATTTTGCCCAGCTAAATTTATCACCTAATCCTGAATATTCGGGATTTGAAAAAGTAAACTTCATATTTGCATGAAATTGATTTTTTTTTATATTGTTAATTTCTTTTCCAAAATCTAATTTTGAAGGTAAATTAGTGACTCCTAAATTAAAATTTGAAGAAAAATTTATATTATTTTCTTCAAAAAAATTTATAACATTTATATCTATCATTTTTTTAAGGTTTTACTATAGTTATTCTAAATGAAAAATTTTATTGTAGTCATTTCAGAATTAGTGCTTTTACTTAATTAGCGCTCATTTTGCTTTGATGAGCGCCTCCCGAGAAGGGGGGCTTTTTTTTGGAGATATAAAACATAAAAATGACAAAAGAACAATTAACTGGTGCAGAGCTTGTAATAAGAGGCCTTGAATACCTCAATGTTTCAACTGTTTTTGGAGTGCCAGGTGGTGCAATTTTACCGGCATATGATCCTTTATACGATAGTCCTATTAGACATATATTAGCTAGACACGAACAAGGTGCTGGGCACATGGCAGAGGGTTATGCTCAAGCTACTGGAGAACTTGGTGTTGTAATAGCTACTTCTGGACCAGGAGCAACAAACTTGATAACCCCTTTAGCTAATGCTTTAATGGACTCTACTCCTCTTCTAGCTATCACTGGTCAAGTTGCCTCTACTGCAATAGGTAATGATGCGTTTCAAGAAGCTTATACTGTAGGACTTTCGATGGCAGCTACTAAACACAATTACTTACTCACAGACGCTTCAGAAATTCCTCAAGTTTTAAAGGAAGCCAAATTTATTGCTACTACTGGTAGACCAGGTCCAGTTTTGGTTGATATACCAAAGGATATACTAAACCAAGTGGCTGCTTGGGTTGAGCCAGGCGATCTTGACTTACCAGGATACAAGCCTACAACAGAGCCAAATCCAAAAATGGTTCAGCAAGCTTCTTCTTTAATTAAAAAGTCAAAGAAGCCAATTCTTTATGTCGGTGGAGGAATTATTCATTCGAAAGCAAATAATGAACTTTTTGAACTAGCTACTAAATTTAATATTCCGGTTGTTACAACACTTATGGGAAGAGGTGCTTTCCCTGATGGTCATGAACTGTGTCTTGAAATGCCAGGTATGCACGGCAATTATACAGCTACCACTTCAATTCAAAATGCTGACCTGTTAATTGCGATAGGCGTAAGGTTTGATGATAGAGTTACTGCAAATCCATCATTTTTTGCTCAGAATGCAAAAGTTATTCATGCTGATATTGACCCAGCGGAAATTGGAAAAGTACGTGATGCAGAAATCCCTATAGTAGGTGATGCAAAAAGTGTAATTAAAGGACTTATTGAAGCTTTGGGAGATGAAAAACTAGATACTGGAAATTGGGTTTCAGAACTGAAAGAAATGAAAACTGAATTTCCTTTGTCTTATAATCAAGAAGACAAGGGTCCTCTTAAGGTTCCTTATGTTTTAGAAGAACTTCAAAAGTTAACAAAAGAAGAAGCAATTGTTGTTGCTGGTGTAGGTCAACATCAAATGTGGGTATCACAGCATTGGAATTTTACTGAACCAAATACCTGGTTAAATTCAGGAGGACTAGGCACTATGGGTTACGCATTACCAGCTGCAATCGGGGCAAAAACAGCTTATCCTGACAAACTAGTTTTAGCATTAGACGGAGATGGATGTTTTCAGATGACATGTCAAGAATTAATCACTGCCTCAACAGAAAATATACCTATTAAAATTGTGGTGTTTAACAATGGGAATCACGGTATGGTTCGTCAGTGGCAAAAGATTTTCTACAATAGTAAGTTTTCTGCTTCTGAACTAACTCATGACACACCAGATTATCTTAAACTAGCCGAATCTATGGGTGCAGTTGGCTTAAGAATAATGGAAAAGTCTGATATAGAAAAAGTGTTTAACAAAATGTTAGAAATCAATGATAGACCGGTTTTAGTTGATTGTGTTGTAGATCCAGATGATATGGTGTTTCCTATGGTCCCTGCTGGTGGAAGCAACGATCAAATCATTATGAATGAAGAGGATCTTAAAAACCTATGAGTGAGAGAATTTTGTCAGTATTAGTAGAAGATAAACCCGGTGTTTTAGCTAGAGTATCTTCCACCATATCAAGAAGAGGCTTCAATATAAATTCTCTATCTGTCGGACCAACAAATATTGAAGGTAGATCAAAAATGACAATAGTTACTGAATTAGATGCTGTTGAACAAGTAAAAAAGCAATTAAATAAATTAGTAAATGTTATAAAAATAGTTGAACTTGATCCAAACATGACAATAGAAACTGAAGTTCTATTATTAAAGGTTTCGATAAATAAAGACTCTCAAACATCTGTGATTGAGAAAGCGTCACTATCAAATGCAACTTCAGTAGATGTAGGGCAAGATTTCGCTATCTTTGAATTAACAGGTTCATCAAAAGAATTGGATAAATTTGAAGCTTTAATGAAACCATTTGGAATAATTGAAATGGTCAGAGGTGGAAGAATAGCGTTACAGTCTAATCTATAAGGAGACAAAATATGGAAAATAAAATAATTTATGACTCATCAATAGATCAAGGATTGATAAAGTCTATGAAAGTGGCAGTAATTGGTTTTGGCAGCCAAGGACACGCTCACTCTCTTAATCTTCATGAATCTGGTGTTGACATTACTGTTGGCCTAAGAGAAGATTCAGAATCGTTTAAAAGAGCTCAAGATATGGGTCTCCAGGTAGCAAATCTTGAAGATGCAACCAAGAATGCTGATGTAGTCATGTTGTTGTTGCCAGACCAAATTATGGCAGATGTCTATAATGATCAAATCGCATCTCATATTAAAGAAGGTGCAACTCTTTTATTTGCTCATGGCTTTAATATCCATTTCAATGAAATTGTACCAAGAGAAGATTTATCTGTTGCAATGGTAGCTCCAAAGGGACCTGGACATCTTTTAAGAAGAACTTACTCTGAAGGAAGCGGTATGCCCTGTCTTGTTGCTGTACATAAAGATGCTTCAGGAACTACTGAAAATTTAGCTATGTCTTATGCATCAGCAATTGGTGGTGGAAGGGCTGGAATTTTAAGAACTACTTTTAAAGAAGAAACCGAAACTGATTTATTTGGTGAGCAAGTTGTTTTGTGTGGAGGGTTAACAGAGCTTATTAGAAATGGATTTGAAACTTTAGTAGAGGCTGGTTACCAGCCAGAAAGTGCTTACTTTGAAACACTTCATGAAGTTAAATTGATTGTAGATTTAATGTACGAAGGTGGATTTGAATGGATGAGACATTCTATTTCTGATACTGCAGAGTATGGAGACTTCTCGAGAGGTTCGAGAATAATAACTTCTGAAACAAAAAAAGAGATGAAAAAAGTACTCGAAGAGATTCAATCAGGAGCATTTGCTAAAGAATGGATGTCACAGGCCAGGGAGGGTTCTCCTTTCCTTAATGAGAAAAGAGCAGAAGCTTCCAAACATCAAATTGAAGAAGTTGGTAAAGGCTTAAGAGAGATGATGCCATTTCTAAATGCTAAGGATGTAAAAAAAGATAAATGAGTGATGATAAATTAGTCATATTTGATACAACTCTCAGAGATGGAGAACAAAGTCCTGGTATTGCTCTTACCCCATCAGAAAAGTTATTAATTGCTCAACAGCTTGAAAAATTGAAAGTAGATGTAATTGAAGCAGGTTTTGCAGCTTCATCTCCTGGAGATTGGGAAGGTGTTAATTTAATTGCAAAAAATATAAAGAATTCAACAATAGCATCTCTTGCAAGATGTCATCCAGATGATATTGAACAAGCCTGGGAAGCAATAAAAGTAGCAAAAGATTCACGTATACATGTTTTTACATCAACTTCACAAATACATATGGAGCATATGCTCAGAAAATCTAAAGAAGAAGTATTAAAAGACGCTAAAGAATCTGTTAGATATGCAAAAAAACTATGTGACAATATAGAATTCTCCGCACAAGATGCAACCAGAACTGACAAAGATTTTTTAATAGAAGTATTGAAAGTTGCTGTAGAAGAGGGTGCAACAACAATAAATGTTCCTGATACTGTAGGTTATGCAACACCTCAAGATTATTTTGACCTTCTTAAGGCAGTTTATGACGAAGTTAAAGGGGATAATGAAGATGTCATTATTTCAACACACTGTCACAATGACCTTGGATTAGCTGTAGCTAACTCACTTACAGCTATAACAGCTGGGGCTAGACAAATTGAAGGTGCAATTAACGGAATTGGGGAACGTGCAGGAAATACATCAACAGAAGAAATAATAATGGCAGTAAAAACTCGTCAAGATCAGTTCGGAGTTGAAATCCAAGCTGAAACACAAGAAATTTTTGAAACTTCAAGATTAGTCTCAAAACTAACTGGATATCCTGTTCAATATAATAAAGCCGTCGTCGGTAAAAATGCTTTTAGCCACGAATCAGGAATTCATCAACACGGATATTTAAGAAACACAACTACCTATGAAATAATGTCACCAGATTCAGTTGGTCAAGAAGCAAAAATTATACTTGGTAAGCATTCTGGTAGGGCTGGCTTTAAAGATGCCCTCGATAAGTTAAGTATCTCTTTAGACAATGATGCATTCAATAATGCTTTTGATACCTTTAAAAAGATTGCAGACAGAAAAGGTGAAATTGTAGAAAACGAACTTAGAGCAATTGTAGGACAGGTAGAATCAGGTAGCGATAGTGCAAAACTTGTGTCTGTCTCAGTTAATAGTAAAGATGAATTTGCGTCTGCAAGCGTTACACTAAAAGTTGGAAATGACGAAATAACAGAAGAAGCAACTGGAGATGGAATGATTCATGCTGCATTTACAGCAGTTAAGTCAATTCTCAAATCAGACGCTACATTAATAGATTATAGAGTTGAGAGTATTACAAAAGGTGCTGATGCAACAGCTGAAATTGTAACAATAATTAACGATGGACACCTAATGAAACAAGGAAGAGCTGTTTCTACAGATGTTGTTCAGGGTTCAGTAGAATCCTTTTTGAATGCGTTGAGTAAATGAGTAAAGAATTTAACATTACCCTACTTCCAGGTGACGGAACTGGTCCTGAGGTCGTCAATGAAGCTGTAAAAATCCTTGAAAACACTTCTGAACAATACAAAATAAAATTTAATTTTAATAACAATGATCTTGGTGGAGATAGATATTTAAATACTGGAGAACTTGTAACTGAAAAAGATATTGAACAATTCAAAAATTCTGACGCAGTTTTACTTGGAGCTATTGGTCATCCGGATGTAAAGCCAGGAATTTTAGAACAAGGAATTCTTCTTAAATTACGTAAAGAATTTGATCAGTATATTAATTTAAGACCTGTGGTTCTTTATCCGGGAGTAGAAACTCCACTAGCTAACAAATCTCCAGAAGATATTAACTTTGTCGTTGTTAGAGAAAATACAGAAGGATTATATGCAGGTGCAGGAGGCTACATTCATTATGGAACAGAAAATGAAATTGCAACACAAGAATCCATTAATTCGTATTATGCAATACATAGATGTATAAAATATGCTTTTGAATATACAAAAAATAACAACCGTAAAAAAATTACATTATGTGCAAAAACTAATGTACTTACTTATGCTCATGATTTATGGGAGAGAATTTTTTATGATGTTGCGAAAGATTATCCTGAAATAGAGACTGATTATGGCCATGTTGATGCTGTCTGTATGTGGATGGTGAAAAATCCTGAGTGGTTTGATGTAATAGTTACTGACAATATGTTTGGTGACATTATTACTGATTTAGGTGCCATGATTCAAGGCGGTATGGGTATTGCAGCTGGAGGTAATATTAACCCTGAAGGTGTATCTATGTTTGAGCCAATAGGTGGCTCAGCACCAAAATATACAAATAAAAATGTTATCAATCCATTGGCATGCATTGGAGCAGCGGCAATGATGGTCAAACAACTTGGTGAGGAAAATTATGCAGAGGATATTGAAAAAGCGATAATTGAAACTGCTATAAAGCTTGATTCCTTATCAGCTGGGAAAATGGGTATGTCCACTAGTGAAGTTGGTGACTCCGTAGTCAACTATTTGCAACAAGTTAATGACTAATGAAACAACTTATCTTGAGAATCTTTTAAATAATAGAAAAGTTGTTAGAAACTATAAAAAAACTTCTTTAGAAGATACTAACTTAAAAAATATTTCAAAGTTTTCAATAAAAATCCCTACTGCAGGATTTTCTCGTGGAATAGAGATTCTAAATACATTTGATGTTAAAAAGATAAAAAACGTATCCAGAATCTTTAATGAGGATAATTTCAATAAAGATGGCAGATCTCCATGGATCTCAAACTCCTTAGCTTTATTTTTTATATTGCTTAACGAAGAGGCTTATCACCACAGATACTCAAAAAATGATAAAACAAACGCTGTAAACTCCAAAGATTGGGATGTGCCATATTGGTATGTTGATGCTGGTGCAGCGATGATGAATTGTATTTTACTTATAGAAGAAAAAGAGTTATCTTCAGGGTTTATGGGATTGCATAATATCGATAGAAAAAAAATTCATGAGGAATTTAAAATTCCAAATACTTATCAAATAATCGGAATGATTACTGCTGGAGTTGAAGATAGCAACACAGATATTTCTAAAAATAAACATAATAAAAAGAAACTGGTACATAATGAATTTTTCAGTAGATAAACAAATAGATTCCCTCAATAATCCAGAGTATAAATTTTTAGTATCTCTTAAAAAAAACCGGAATAGAAAATCAAATAATAAATCTCTCGCCGAAGGATTTAGAGAATGTTACCAATTAATAGAATCTAAGTACGAAATAGATACTTTGTACTTTTGCAGTGATCTATTTATTGGAAATAATAATCAGAATCTTTTAGAGGAATATCGAAAATCAAATGTAAGGATAGTTCAGGTTTCAAAAAAGGTTTTTAATGCTATGTCTTATAGGGATAGGTCAGATGGTTTTATATCACTTTTTAATACAGAACATATTGGTATAACTTCTGAAATTAATGGTCCTATTTTGATACCTGATCAAATAGAAAAACCTGGAAACTTAGGAACAATGATAAGAACGGCAAAGTCTTTTGGAATAAACAATGTTTTTCTTTCTGATGAAATTACAGATATTTTTAATCCAAATGTCATCAGGTCTTCTATTGGGCACTTATTTAATATGAATATTTCAAGTGGCACAAATAAAGAAATAATTGAAATACTGGAAACTAAAAAATATCAAATTATATTACTAGACCCAGAAGGAGAAACTGTTTTAGAAAATTTTAAACCTGATGCGAATTTCGCACTGGTTGTTGGTGCTGAACAGTATGGTATTTCAGATGATTGGTTTGCATCTAATCACATATCTTTAAGTATTCGATCAACAAATAATGTTGACTCACTAAATGCTTCTACTGCTGCAGCTATCGGTATGTGGGAGTTAACAAAATAAATTGAAATTTGTAAAAAATCAACATCTTGTCATCCTAGATGTTGAAACAACCGGTGTTAAAGCTGGTGTTGATAAAGTTATTGAACTTTATATGCTAAAAATATTTAATGATGAGGTTGTAGATGAATATTATTCTAAATTTAATCCGCAAATAGAAATACCCCTCTTTATTTCAAACCTTACCGGTATATATCCTTGGCATGTAAAAAATTCTCCAAAAATTGATAATGAAATTGAAAAAATAAAAAATTTTGTGCATGATTCTGTAATAATTGGCCACAATTTAAGGTTTGATTTATCTTTCTTAAATTGTGAATTGAACAAAAAAAACTTTAATGAATTAAATAATATGACACTGGATACGTTAAATCTCTCCAGAGCGTTGCTGAGAACTAAAGTAAAAAATCATAAACTCGTGACCTTGAGTAAATATTTTAAGACAATTAATCAAAATGAACATAATTCTAAAGCAGATGTACTCACGACTTATGAAGTGTTTAAACATTTGTCGTTATTTGACGAAATCAAAAATAAAGAAAGTATTCAGAGAGTCAATGAATTTCTTAGCAGTATTGATTTAAATTTAAAAAAGAAGTTTAATTTACAAAATATTCCAACTTCACATGGTGTTTATATATTTTCAAATAATAGAACTTTAAAGTATGTTGGTAAATCAAGTAATTTAAAAAATAGAATAAATTCACACTTAAGCCACTCAAGAAGTTATAAATCAAACAAAATTGTAAATACTTCAAATAGTTTAAAGGTCATGAATCTACCAAATGAACTTATTTCATTAATTGCTGAACAACGATTGATAAATAAATTTAAACCTCAACTAAATAGAAGTGGGAGAATACCAAAAAATATATATTGGATAAAACTAAAGAGTAACAAATCTAATTTGGAGATTTCAAAAATTGAATTATCTAAAAATACAATTTTTCAAATTGGTCCATTCTTGAGTTATACAAAAGCTAAAAATTTTAAAAATTTTTTAGATAATAGATTTGAAACAGTTAGGTGTAAGAATAATAATTCAAGAAAAACAAAATGTGATATATCTATACTTCTAAATTCACGATGTGCATGCATAGATTCATTTAATCTTGAAAAATATAACTACAACTTAAGAAAAAAACTGGATTTATTCTTTAGTGATACAAGTAAAGAAGTAAAGAGATTAAATGATAAGTTAAATACATACTCAAAAGAACAAAATTTTGAGAAAGCCCAAAAAATCAAAAACTACTTATCCCTTCTTCAAAGTTTTCTTGAATTCAACAGCTTTAAAGAAAAAATTAATGTATTTGATAAACAGACTTTGAAAATATTAGAAAATTTTAATATAGAGATAACTGACAATAGAGTAAATCTTAAAATTGACTTAAGTGATGAAGATATTGAATTTTTAAAAATTCATCCAGAGAACTACACAATTATAAATTTTTACAGTGAACTTCTGTTAATTTTACGTTTCATTAGAAATAAAGAAGCTAATACAATAGGAAGATGAGTTTATTTTTTAAATCAAACAATTTATCCCTGGGATATGGAAATCAACTTGTTATAAATAATTTAGATTTATCACTAAAAGTTTCAAATAATTACGAAATTATTGGAAAAAATGGTTCTGGAAAAACAACTCTTCTTATGTGTATAAGTAATAATTTTATTGGAAATACTTTCAATTCAGCTATTGAAAGAGGAGAATACTCTTTTATGGAGATTGGTTCGAGCCCATCATTAATTCCAAAATTATCATTAATAGAAAACATAAAATATTTTCTTTACAAAGAAAGTATTGATGAAAAGTTAATTGTTGAAACACTTAATAAATATCAACTAAATGAATTTAAAGAAGATTTAATTGAAGATTATTCAAGTGGAATGGTCAAACGAAGTGAGTTGGCTATTGCAGATTTAAAAAAACCAGACATTCTTTGTATTGACGAACCAAAAGTTTATTTAGATGAAAATGGGATTCAGCTTTTATTTGATTTATTAAATTATCGAGAGACTCAAAAGATGACTTCAATTTTATCAAGTCAAGAACGTATTAATGCTTTGTCAAATATAGAAAGAACTATAGATTTAAATGATTAAGAAATTCATCATTAAAAAAGAATTAAATTTGGAATTAAGAAATAACACCTCACTATTTCTGATCACACCAACAATGTGTGTACTAATTATTGTTTTTCCTATTCTTTCTGAAAATAGGTTTCGAGTTGAAAATGATATGTTTGTCATTGTTCAACTTTTATTTCTAATTATTTTTACAACACTTTTTTCTATTAGAAACCCTTTAGAAGAGCAAACACTGATCAAAGAATTAAATTTTGGATCAATAAAAAAAATAGATTATTTTTATAGTAAAACTATTTCTGAACTTGGAATTTTTTATCCTCAAATAATTTTTCTTTTAATTCTATTTTCTGGTTTCACGAATACTTCTATAAACAATTCAATCATCTATATTATTTTCTCTGTTTTATTCTTTTGTTTGAATGCAATTATGGTTAATCTATTTTTCCAAATGTTCACAAGTTTCAGTAGCAGATTTGTCCAATTTATTTTAATAGTTC
>JADHQS010000021.1 GCA_016777845.1 Candidatus Actinomarina sp.
GGTATTAAAAACCCATAAGAAAATCCTTTTAAACTGCTTTCTAAAGTACCCCTATTTGAAAATGTAAAAGCAAAAATTGTTCCTGCTAAGAATGCACCAAGTATTGGTTCTATATCAAAAAATACTGAAACTCCAACGAGTACCAACATAAGCGCTAAAGAACTTCTTATTCCTAACTCATCTGGATCGTTTCCGTCAAACATTCTAGAAAATAATTGAGGATTCCACCAGGCAACTCTTTTAATTATTCTTAATAAAATAATTACAACTACAAAATAAAGCACAACATTGAGGTTTGAAATAGACAATCCTCCAGCATTTATAAAAGATGCATAAACAGTAGCTGCCAATAAAGTCAATATATCTGCAAGCAAGGCAACCATAAACAAAGTCTGTCCGTATTTTGTTTTAATAGTTCCATCGCTTCTCAAAATAGTTATGACTATATCAACACTTGTTGTGCACAAAACTAAAGCAAGGAAAATTGGATAGCCCAAAGTATAAATTAAATAAAAAGAAGTTACTACTGTCAAGAGATAGATCGTCATTGGCAGCGCTAGAGTTTTTAAACCTTTTTCGCGGAAAGTGTCTAACTCAATTTCAAACCCTGACAAAAACATTAATAGTAAAAAGCCAAGTATTGCAAGCCCAGAAATGAATTCTGACGAATCAACCCATCCCAAAACTGGTCCTACTGTAATTCCATAAGCTATCTCAAGCACAATTCCGGGTATCTTAATTCTTTGACCTACAAGTGGCAATATAAACGCACCTAAGGAAATAATGACTAGTGATACAGCTTCAAACTCTTCCATAAATTAACTTGGTATGTACAAAACAGAAGATTTTGAATTATTAGAAATGAATTCTGTTGTTTTCCTACTTTGCCATGATTGGTTTGTACGATTTCCAATAATTGAAAGGTCAAACTTGGAAGATAAATCAGAAAAGATTTTAGCTTCATTTCCCTCATGATTTTCAAAATCTAACTGGACTTCATAGGACAAAGCTAAGTCCTGCATTTTTTCTAACGAATCGCTTAGTTTTGTATTGTCATCAGATTGCAAAAATTTTGGTTGTGAAACATTCACTGCAATCAAGGAAGCAGATAAAGAAGAAGCTAAATCAAATGCAATAGAATTTGACGTGTTTTCACCAAAATCATTATTGATAAGTATTCCAATAGTTTTATAGGGGTATGTTGATTTTGAAAAAAGTAAAGGCGTCTTAGTTTTATTAGATATATTTAATAATGATTTAATTTTTGCTTTTGATACTCCTTCTTCAAGAGGATAGATAATAGTTCCAATAGAATCCTCTGAAACTATGTTTTCGATATCTTTATTAGAAATTTTATTTCTTAAAGTCATTTCAAACTCTTGATCTTTCAAAATAGCTGTGAAAGTTTCATCTGTTGATTCAAGATTATTATCAAATAAATCTTCTTTCGTTAAAACTATTAAAGAGGTGGCTTTTGTATTTCTAGTGTAAAACTCAGATTCAGATAAATTTTTTAAATTGTCTTTGTTTTCTAGAACTACCAGAATATTTTTACCATATTCTAAAGGATATCTTGATTCCGATCCTGAAAATAAATTAATTACATTTGAGAATGCACCTGACTGCAAAACGATAGTTACAAGATCTCCTGTTTCAATTTCAGTGTCACCATGTGGAATAATAACTTTTCCTTGCCTTAGTAAAGCTCCAACAATGTAATAATCAGATCCGATTTCTTTTAGTTTCTTACCTCTAACTGGACTGTCAGAACTTATTTCAATTTCTATTGCTTCAGCTCTTCCTCCAGCAAAAGCTTGGGAAACAACCCTCCTTGGTTCTAAAATATGTTCAAACCTTCTTGCAAGAAGAATATCTGGATCTACTACCTCTGCTCCAAGATTCTTGTAATTATCAATATTTGAAACTTCATTTAAAACTGAAGACAATCTAAAAATATCATTTTGTTTTGCAATTTTTAATACTTCTAGATTTACTTCATCATTTAATGTAAGTGTTATTACAGCAGTTGTACTTTCTAATCCTGCTTTTTTTAAAACTAAAGATGAAGTTGCATCTCCTTGTATCTTTTCTATTTGCCTATTTGTATTAAAGTTTCTTAATTTATCTTGATCTAAGTCAATAACAGATATTGACCAACCAGAACTAATTCTATTAATTAGTTCTTTTGCTTCTCCGTGTGCGCCTACAATTATTACTTTCAAGAGTTTTATTATCCTACATTTTCATTCTAGTTAAAGAACTTCTTTGTAAAGCTTATTTAGATAAATAACCTGTAAACAAGCTTTTTTTTGACTAAACACTAAATAAAAAGTGGATTACGTCTCCATCTTTAACAATATATTCTTTACCTTCAGATCTAAGCTTGCCAGCTTCTTTTGAACCTTTTTCTCCGTTATTTTTAATATAATCATCAAAAGATACTGTTTCAGCTCTAATAAAACCTCTCTCAAAATCAGTGTGTATTTTACCAGATGCTTTTGGTGCGCTATCCCCAACATTTATAGTCCAAGCACGTACCTCTTTTTCCCCAGCAGTAAAATAAGTTTGCAACCCTAATAATTTGTATCCAGCCCTAGTCAATCTATCAAGCCCAGATTCTTCAAGACCAAGCTCTTTAAGAAATTCCATTTTTTCTTCATTTGCTAATCCAGAAATTTCAGCTTCAAGCTCAGCACATATAGCAACAACTTCTGATCCTTCTTCATTAGCTACATCATTTATTTGATTTAAAAATGGATTACTTTCAAATCCGTCTTCATTAACGTTCGCAACATACAAAACAGGTTTAATTGTTAGAAGTTGAAAACCTTTTAAAAGTTTTTGTTCTTCTTCGTTGAATGACATTGTTCTTAAAGACTTACCTTCCTCAAGAACGGGCAGGATTTTTTCAAGCAAATTTTTTAATGGAAGGCCTTCTTTATGACCTGCTTTAGTTCCTTTAACAGCTTTTTCATAAAGATTTTCAACAGTGGCTAAATCTGCAAGAACTAATTCTGTATTAATAATCTCTATATCATCCTTTGGAGATACTTTTCCAGAGACATGAATAATATCTTCGTTTTTAAAAGCTCTAACAACATGGACGATTGCATCAGTTTCTCGAATATTAGTTAAAAACTGATTTCCTAAGCCTTCGCCTTTGGAGGCTCCCTCAACAAGGCCAGCAATGTCTACAAATTCCATTGAAGTAGGAATAATTTCTTTTGGATTTACAATTTCTGCTAATTGTCCTAGCCGAATGTCATTAACTGGTACGACACCAATATTTGGTTCAATTGTGCAAAAAGGATAATTTGCTGACTCAATCCCAGCCTGTGTTAAAGCATTAAAAAGAGTTGATTTACCTACATTAGGCAGACCAACAATACCGCACTTAAACCCCATTTATCCTTATCCTTTTGCTAAATACTTTTTGAAAGCTAAATACAATCAAATTCTTTAATAATTTAAAGACATCTTAAATATAGTGTTTAAATTGATTAAATTTAAGTTTCTATTCCTCATCAATGATTTAATTTGATTAAAGTTTTATATGAGGGGGAATATGAACGAAAAAAATAACAAAAGAACTATTTTTGGTTGGGCAATGTATGATTGGGCAAATTCAGCTTATTCAACTACTACTGTTGGAGCTCTTATGCCTGCTTACTTTGCCGCAGTAGTTGTAGGTGAAGATGGGTGGAAATTTGGTGGCACAAACTATTTAGCAGATGAAATTTGGGGATATGCAACGGGTATCGTTATTTTTATATTTTTTCTAATTATGCCCATCTTTGGTGCAATGGCTGATTTGTCAGGTTCCAAAATGAAATTTCTAAAAATATTTGCGTATGGTGGATCAGTTTTTGCAACAGTGATGTTTTTTTTAACTGCAGGAGATGTATGGCTTACACTCTTTCTTTACCTGGGAGCACAATTTGGATTTGTAGGTTCTCTTGTCTTTAATGACGGTTTGCTTCGCGATATAACAACTGAGGAAACTATCGATCAGGTATCTACAAGAGGATACGCTCTTGGTTATATCGGTGGAGGACTTCAACTTATTTTTGCCTTTGTAATTGTTTTATTTGGTCCTGATTTATTGGGGATAGATACTGGATTAGCAACAAGAATAGCTATTGCTACAGCAGGAATCTGGTGGGCTAGCTTTTCATATTTTAGTTTTTCAAGAATAAATGTAGAAGAATCATCAAAAAACCTAGAACCAGGGGTTACTTATTTAAATGCAGGATGGAATAGTGTAAGAAGCACACTAAAAAAGGTAAGAAAATTTCCACAACTGTTGACCTTCTTAGTAGCTTATATGTTTTACTGGGATGGAGCACAAACAATTATTAATATGGCAGGAGTATTTAGTGTCTCTGTATTAAAACTTACCACACAAGATGTATTAATTGTTTTTGTAATTGTTCAATTTGTAGCATTTTTAGGTTCTGTCATTGCAGGAAGAGTTGCTAAATCTATAGGTCCAAAAAAGACTGTTTTAGGTTGTATAGTTTTATTTTTCCTAGCTGGAAATGGAGGAGCATTTTTACCTGAACAACAGCTTTTACCAGTTATCGGACTTGGAACAATAATTGGTCTTGGTATGGGAGGCATTCAGGCATTGAGTAGAAGCATGTACGCAATGATGATTCCAGATAATGCTCAATCAGAATTTATGGGGTTCTTTTCAGTTATTTCTAAATTTGCTGCAATGTGGGGACCAATAATCTACGCTGCTGTAAGCCAATCTACTGGTTCTGGAAGAAATTCGTTACAAGTAATTTCTATTGTTTTTGTTATTGGTTTTATATTGTTGTGGAGAATAGATCCAGAAAATGTGAGAATCAGCGAAGAGGAGTGGGCTGCTAGTTAGTTTGAATTAATCTTGATAGATTAAAAAATAAAGCAGACACTGTAATTGGTCCAACGCCACCAGGAAATGGTGCTCGTGAACTAATTACCTCACCTATTTTAACTGTGTCAATATCTCCATATGTTTTACCATCAACGGATGATATTCCAATATCAATTACTGTTGCTCCGTTTTTGAAGTAAGTACTGTCATACATTTTTGCAGAACCTATTGCGGAGATAAAAATATCTGCTTCTTTTGTAAATAATTTTTGATTTGTAGTCCTACTGTGAATTATTGAAACATTAGCATTGTAACTTTTTGATGACAAAATTTTAGCTAATGGCGCTGATACAAGCCTTGACCTTCCAGCAATAACTATGTTTTTATCTTCCGTTTGAATGTTGTAAAAATTTAATAATTCCAATACTGCAAGTGAAGTTGCTGGTATTAACTTATATGTATCGGAAAACAAACTTCCAAGATTGTGAGATGTTAATCCGTCTACATCAATTTCACGCGGAATACAGTTAATTGCTTCTTCGGGATTTAGATGGTTTGGGAGTGGAAGCTGAATTATCAAGCCATCAGTAGCTTTTGACTCTTCAGATATAACTTCCTCTAAAGTTTCTTGAGAAGTATCAGTATCTAGTTTTAACCAATTGAATTCTACTCCAAGGTGTACCGCTTTTTCTCGTTTACGCGAAACGTATAACAAAGAAGCTGGGTTATCTCCTACTGTAATTGCAGTCAGGTGAGGTTTCTTGTTATCTTTGCTATATTTTTGAAATACATTTTTACTAATTTCATCAAGTTGCTCTGCAACCGGGGCTCCAAATAATATTTGTTCCATTTTTAATAGTTTAATAATTATGAAACATACTTATTAAATAACTTTATTAAAATAGCAATAGAAAAATATGGATATTTCAAAATTAGATAAGAAAATTAACCCTTCAGGAACAATGGTTATTTCTAACAAATCTAGGGCTTTAAAATTGCAAGGAAAGCCTGTAATTGGATTTGGAGCTGGCGAACCAGATTTTCCTTCACCAAAATATGTAGTTGATGCTGCTATTAAAGCAGTCTCTGATCCTAAAAATCACAAATACTCTCCTGCAGCAGGGCTTCAATCTCTTAGAGAAGTGATAGCAAAAACAACTAAAGATTATTCAGGATTTGAAATTAGTTCAGATAATGTGATTGTTACTAATGGTGGAAAACAGGCTATACTAACTGCATTTTTTTCTACTTTAGATTCTGGAGATGAAGTCATCATACCTGCTCCTTATTGGACGACTTATCCAGAAGCAGTAAAAATTGCAGGAGGAACTCCTGTTTTTATTCAAACTGAAAAAAGCAATAATTTTAAAGTTACAGTTGAACAATTGGAAAAAAGTAAAACTGATAATACAAAAATGGTGGTTTGGTGTTCCCCATCAAACCCTACGGGGGTTGTATACACAAAAGAAGAAGCTGAGGAAATTTATGAATGGATATTCAAAAACGATATATGGATTTTGTCTGACGAACTTTATGAGCATCTAGTTTATGAAGGAGAAAAATCTCCCTCCCCAGCTATATATGACCCTGAATTTAAAAATACAATTATAGTAAACGGTGTTTCAAAGTCGTACTCAATGACAGGATGGAGAGTTGGTTGGTTACTTGGAAACAATAATGTAATAGGTCTTGGAAAAAAAATTCAATCACAAGCAACCTCAAATGTTTCAAATGTCTCACAATTAGCTGCAGAAGCTGCACTATTAAATGGACTTGAAGTAACAAATGAGATGAAAATAGCATTTAATAGAAGGAGGCTATTTGCTACTGAAAAAATTAACAGTATTCCAAATCTAAATGTTGTGGAAAGTACTGGTGCCTTTTACTTATTTGTTGATGTTAGCTATTACTGTACTGAAGAAAATGGTTTGCGTACTTCTGAAGAATTATGCGACTGGCTTTTAGAGAATTATTATATAGCTTTTGTTCCTGGTGAAGTTTTTGGAACTCCAGGATTTATGAGATTATCATATGCTTTGAGTGATGAAGAACTTGATAGTGGATTGAGTCGACTAAGTGAAGCTATAGATAATTTAAATGAATAACATAACAAAAAAAAGTCTTTTTTCTTGGCTTCTTTTCGATTTAGCAAATACAGTATATGCGTTCATAATTCCTGGTTTGTATTTTTCAGTTTGGTTAGTAAGTGAAAAAGGCTGGACAGACCAACAATTAGGGTTAGCTACTTCAACAGCAATGGTTATAGTTGCTATTTTAGGACCATGGATAGGAATAAAATCAGATAGTTCACAAGGGAAAAAGAAAATTCTTTTCCTCATGACTCTTATTTGTATTATTTCAACTTTTTTACTTGGCACATTTTCAGTTGAAGTATCAGTTTTATTATTTGTGTTTTCATTAATTGGATTTAATTTAGGCTCAGTAGTCTATGACGCATTACTTGTTTCTGTTAGCAATGAGGAAAACAGGGGGAAAATATCTGGTTTAGGAGTAGCTTTCGGATACACAGGTTCATTAATAGGGTTTGGAGTTGCTACTTTATTACAAAATATGGGCTACAGCTATGTAGAAATATTTAAAGCTGTTGCTTTTTTGTTTTTGATATTTTCACTACCGGCCTTTTTATTTATTGAAGAAAAAATTACATCTAAAGAAAAACTTAAAACTAGCATCTTGAATTCTTTAAATGTTGTAATTAACTCTTGGAAACACTCAAGAAAATACACTGGTCTTACAAGATTTTTAGTTGGAAGATTTTTTTATGCCGACGCAATAAACACTCTAATTAGTGGATTGTTAGCTGTTTATCTAGTTGAAGAAGTGGGGCTTACTCCAGCAGACAGCCAAAGTATTCTTGCTTTAGCTATAGTTGTATCAATTATAGGTGGCTATATATTTGGAAAAGCTGCTGATAGATTTGGTCCAAAAAGACTGATATTAATTAGTATTATTTGTTGGATGCTTTCTTTATCGCTAGCAATTATAGCAACTGAATTTAATCAACTTTGGTTGATATACGTTACAGGTGTTCTTGGAGGATTTAACATTGGAGGAATTTTTGCTGTTGATAGAGTCTTTATGACTAGACTTTCTCCTGAAAAGCATTTAGGTGAGTTTTATGGTTTATATTCTACAGTTGGAAGATTTGCAACAATTATAGGACCAATACTTTGGGGACTAATTGTTAATAGTTTGGGATTAGGAAGGAATGTTGCAATGGGATCTTTAATAGTTCTGTTAGCTATTTCTTACTACATTATCAGTGGAGTTCCAGATAAAGCTGAAAATTAAAAAAAGAAGAACCTCTTTTTCTTTTTTACTTCATCTAACTGCTGTCTTGTATTTTTTAGTTTCTCTCTAAGAAAATCTGCTTCAGATTCTGCTTTAGCTGCCCTTTCACGAGCTTCAGCCATTTGTTGGCTTGCCTCATGTAAATTACCTAATTGATTTAAAACTGTATTCCAAGCATCAAGAGGAACAAGTAGACTACCTTCTTTAGGAACCTCAACGTCTTTTCGTGGATTTTCTGATGGCTTTTCCTCTGAAATACTTTCTTCAAGATTTTGATTATTACTATCTTTTTTTAGGAAATTGTACTTTTCAGCCATCCTGTCTTCGTAACTACTCATTAATAAAATCCTTTTTCATAGTATCTAAAGTTGTGTTTTTAAAAACAAATCCTTTCTCAAGTAATTTTTTTGGTATTGCTCTTATACTATTTAATCCTAATTGCTCACCAAGTTCCCAGCCAACAACTATACGCATAATTATTGGAGGTAATGGAGGAGCAAAATATTTTTTATTCATTGTTTTAGCAATAATTTGTGCGAATTCTTTTTGCTGGAGTGGTTCGGGGGCAGTGCAATTAACTGGTCCGCTAATATCTGAGTTTTTTAAACAGAAAATATAAGCAGAGACAAGATCATCAACTGATACCCAGGAAAAATATTGTTCTCCCTTTCCAATAGGGCCTGATAAGTTTAACTTAGAAACTAATGTAAAGATTTGAGTTGCTACATTTCCCTTTCCAAGGACAAGGCCCGCTCGACACATTACAACTCTTACACCAAGCTCACGAATTTCATCTAAAGGTACTTCCCATGCTTCTTCAACAACAAGTTGTAGAAATTGACCACGATTGTAAGAAGTCTCCTCAGTAACTACCTCATCTCCATGGTCTCCATATACATCATTTCCAGAAGCAGTTATAAAAATGTTTGGATGATTTTCAGATGATTGATATGCCTGAATAAACGTCTCAGATGCCCATTTTCTTGACCAGTATATTCTTGATTTTCTTTCTTTACTCCATCTTCCACCAGCGAAAGGAAGAAATCCAAAAATATCTTTTGGTGCAATACTTTCACCTGCTAGATGAATGACTGCATCAAGAGATTCAAACTTCTCTTGATCAATTTCTTTGTTAGAAGGTTTCCAATAAATTTCATTTTCAGTCTTGGGTTCTCTTCTTACAAATTTGTATACTTCAAAATCAGATTCATTTAAAGCCTTACATAGTTTCCTACCAATAAAACCTGATGCACCAGTTACACCTATTTTCATTCTTCTTCACCGTAAAAAACAAAAAAGTTTTTAAGAGTTTCCTCCACTTCAGATATATCTGATCCTAAATTTCTATTAAAATTAATAGTTACGATGTTAGATTGAATGAAAATTGTGTCTATATCACTAGTCTCTTGAAATAACTTTAAAGCTAGCTGACCACTTACATCAGGTATTAATGATGCTTCGGAAATATTATGGAAAGTCATTCCCTCTTGACCTGAAACAGACCTATTTAAATCAAAAATAATTGTCTTATTTAACTTTGTGCTTTTAACTTCAATAATTTGCCCCATTACAAATCTCCAATTTTGTGAACTCTTATCAAGTTTGTTGCAGCCTCAATATTTGGAGGTGTTCCTGCAACAACCACCACTTTATCACCTTTATTATATTTTTTGTCACTAATTAAAAAGTCATTTGCAGCTTTCAACATCTCTGCAAATGTTTCTTTTCGCTCTATAGGATATTGGTCTACGCCCCAAAGTAAATTCATTTGATTCAATGTTTTTTTCTTAGTTGAAAATGCAATAATTTCTGCTTTTGGCCTAAAGTTAGAAATTAGCAAGGGCGTTCTACCTGTTTCTGTGAAAGCGATTATCGAACTGGCATCTATTTCATTTGCCACCTGAACTGCAGCCCTAGCTAAAATTGTAGTTATTGAGTCTTCCTTCGAATCTTCTTTTGAAAGCAATGAAGAGATATCATTTCTAAAGTCTGTTTCTTTACAAATTATAGACATAACTTCAACTACTCTATTTGGATTGTCGCCGATAGATGTTTCTGAAGACAGCATTACAGCATCTGAACCCTCAAGTATTGCATTGGTAATATCAGTAACTTCAGCTCTAGTTGGTCTATAAGAAGTTTTCATTGATTGAAGCATCTCAGTTGCAGTAATGGATATTTTTCCTCGTTTGTTAGCAGCATCTAAAATTTGCTTTTGCACAAAGGGAACTTGCTCTAGTGGAAGCTGAACTCCTAGGTCTCCTCTAGCAACCATAACTCCATCCGCAACATCTAAGATTTCATCAATGTTATCTAAAGCAATTTTTAACTCGATTTTTGCTATTACTTTTACATCTTTTGGAATGATTTCTTTAACAAGATTTATATCACTTGCATTTCTAACAAATGAAACTGCAACAAAATCAACATCATGTTCTGTTCCAAATTTAAGATGTTCTTTATCTTTGTCTGTTATAGCTGAGACTGACAGGTTAGAGTCTGGAAATGCTACGCCCTGATTATCTCTAAGCTCTCCTCCAATTAAGATCAGTGCCTCTAATTTTTCATTCTCTTTTTTGACTACTTTAAGTACTATTTGTCCATCATCTATAAACACTCTGTCGTCAACGTTTACATCTCTCAATAGATTTTCATAATTGATAAAAACAATCTCATTATTTGATTCAGTTTCAATATTTGTTAAAGTAACATTTTTACTTTTTTCTAAAAAAGTATTCTCAGACGAAATACCGGTTCGTATTTTGGGTCCCTGAATATCTTGCATTATTGCAACTTTTTTATTAGATTTTCGTGCCCAAGATATTACATTTTCATGATCTTCAAGTGTGCCGTGTGAGAAATTTATTCTTAAAACATTAGCTCCAGCATCTATAATCTTCTCAATTTTTGATTCACTTGATAGGCTTGGGCCAACTGTTGCAATAATTTTTGTTTTTCTATCCATATTGATTAAATACTTTAATAGCATGGTATAACAAATTTAAGAATATGAATAGAAAAAATATTATAGGCATACCAATAAAAAACCTCGAAGAGCCAATGTCTAGGCTAGCTAGTACATTAGATAAGAACCAAAGAATTACCTTACAGATAGGTCTTATTAAAAATTTAGCAGAATGTTTCAGAGGTAAAGACAATGATATATTTTTAATTTCAAATAATTTAGAAATAGAAAAATTAGCAAACCAATTAGAAATAAATTTTTTCAAAACAAAATCAGTTGGTTTGAATAAAGAAGTTATAGAGTTTTCTAATAATTTTAAAAATTATCAAAGCTGGATAATATGCCATTCAGATTTACCTTATGTAACAAAATATTTTGCAAAAACAATAAGTCAAGAAATTGAAGGAAGTGAAATTCTAATAGCAAAAAGTAAAGATAATGGTACTCCATTTATTGCTGGAAGTGTTAGCTTTGATGCGTTTAGATTTGGAATTAAAAGTTTTGATAAACATTCAAAATATCTTATGGAAAATAAATATGAATATAAACAAATTTTTAGCACTGAATTTACTTTTGAACTTGATGATGAAATTGACTATCAAAAATTTTTACTAAACCAACCAAGGTGGTTCAAAAAGCTAACAATTTAGCAGCCCCGACCGGATTTGAACCGGCGTTTCTGCCTTGAGAGGGCAGCGTCCTAGGCCTCTAGACGACGGGGCCTCTGCTCGGGGAGAAGGACTTGAACCCTCAACGATGGGACCAGAACCCATTGTGTTGCCAATTACACCATCCCCGAAAGGTAGCAGCCCCGACCGGATTCGAACCGGCGTTTCTGGGTTGAAAACCCAGCGTCCTAGGCCTCTGGACGACGGGGCCGTATAAATATTAAGAATAAAGTATTTTAATTATTAGTTGTTATAATTTTTCGATACTTTCTGCCAATCTCGCAATAACTGTCTCTTTACCGAGGGCAAATATCGACTCAAACAAAGGCGGGCTAATTTTTGTACCAGTTATAGCTACTCTTGCAGACTGAAAGCCTACTTTTGTTTTTATATCCAATTCTTCTAAAGTCGATCTCATCATATCTTCAATTATGTCTAAATTAAAGTCACCTAATGCAATAAAATTATTTCTGATAGCTTCTAAATATTTTTGAGCATCCTCAGAATTCACGGACTCCCAATCTTCCTTATCTAAAACAAATGGCTCATCAATTAGAAAATTAACTTGGTCGAAAAGATCGTTCATCGTTTCAATTCTCTCCTGTACAGAAGGAAAAATTTTTATCAATCTATCTTTTTCTTCATGAAATAATTCTCTACCAAGCTGATTCTCAATATTATGTAATGAATCCCCTTCAAATTTATTTGGGGATGTTGATCTTATGTACTGTCCATTTAACCAGAGAAGTTTTTTTTCATCAAAAGTAGCTGAATTTGGTAGTACGTTATTTAAATCAAATTTACTTACTGCAAAATCACTATCGAAAAGTTCAACATCATCACCTGGTGACCAGCCAAGTAAGCAGAGATAATTGAACATTGCTTCGTTTAATATTCCTTTTTTACGAAATGCTTCAACTGACGTATCCCCATGTCTTTTACTTAGTTTTTTACCATCCGGACCAAATAATAAAGGTAAATGACAAAAATTTGGAATTGATGCATCTAAGGCCTCCATAATTAATATGTGTTTGGGAGTTGAAGAAAGTATATCCTCTCCCCTTGCAATTATTGTTATCCCGTAGTCTATATCATCGACTGTAGAGGCAAGGTGGTAAGTTGGAGTATTATCAGATCTTAAAATGACAAAATCTTCAACATCTGAAGTTTCAAATGACATATCTCCACGAACAAAATCTTTAAATTTTATTGTTCTATCATTTGGAACTCTGAATCTTATTGCACCATCATCTTTATAAGCAAGGTCTTTTTCTAAAAGTTCGTTTGATACTTCTCTATATCTATCAAACCGTGAAGATTGTTTATAATCACCATGTTCTCCACCAACTTCAACGCCTTCATCCCAATCAAGACCTAACCATCTCAGATTTTCTAAAATATCTTGTTGAAACTCAACAGTACTTCGCTCCATATCTGTATCATCAATTCTTACAACAAAAGTTCCACCATTTGCTTTAGCATATAACCAGTTAAATAAAGCTGTCCTTGCGTTTCCGATATGAAGGCTGCCAGTTGGTGAAGGGGCAATTCTTAATTTCATGCTATTTAACTGGATTAATTAACGTACCAATGGTCTCGATTTCTATTTTTATTTCATCACCTGGCTGAACTTTAGAGACTCCGTCAGGAGTTCCTGTAAGAACGACATCGCCAGGTAATAAGGTCATAATTGATGAAACAAACTCTAAAATTTCACCAATACTAAAAATCATATCTCTGGTATTCCCATCTTGTTTGAGTTCATCATTTACATAACATTTAATTCCCAATTCTGGATTCTGCTCAAAATTAGTCTGTATAACTGGGCCTAAAGGACAAAAGGTGTCAAAACTTTTTGCTCTTGTAAAATTACCATTGAAAGTTCCATCTTGTCCTTGTAAAACTCTCTCTGATAAATCATTTGCAATAGTAAATCCAAGGACACTTTCCATCCAATTATCTTTGGTGAGGTTTTTACTGAGTTTTCCAATTACTATTGCTAATTCAGCCTCATGATCTACATGTTGGCCTATCGGCGGATAAATTATTGACTCACCGGTACCAATTACAGACGTAGAAGGTTTGTTAAAAAATACAGGATTGTTTGGAGCTGTATAGTCATGTACTCCTAATTCGATTGCATGTTTTTCATAATTTTTTGCAACAGCGGTAACTTTGCTTGGTAAAACTGGTGCTAATAACTGAATTTCATCAATACTGTACTTCTCTTCAGTAGGCTCCCAAACAACAAGGGGGGAACCTTCGTAGCGTATAATACCCTCATCGGTAAGTTCACCATAAAAGATTTCGCCTTCAAACTTAGCTCTTACAATCTTCATTATTCAAGTGTAAAAGTTTTATAAATTATCGGCGTCAATAGTTGAAAATAATTCAGATAAATGTAAACCATTTATTGTTTCTTTACCAGCTATTAAGAGATTATCTTTAGTCAGTAAACCAAGAGAGGTTTCACTTATCTCTAAAACTTTTAAGACTTTTTCTATGTCACTTTTAGTGGGACCTCTTCCAGACAATGATGCTTGATAAATTACTAAATTTGAAATAATTTTTGTAATTAACTTTTTCTTATGATGAGAACTCCAAAAATGTTCATATTTTTTTATTAATTTCAAGGCATAACCACTATCAGGACTCGGTATTGAGAATGCTTCTTCGTATGGATGTTTTAGTGAACTATTTAAATCTTTTTTTCCTTGTGATCTTGGAACAGGCAGGTCAGATAGTGTCTGTATTTTGTAATTCGTTTCTTCTATATTTGGTTGCTGGCTCACTTAACTAATGTTAAATAATTATCAGAATTAGCGTCATTTCCATTTACAATTTCG
>JADHQS010000022.1 GCA_016777845.1 Candidatus Actinomarina sp.
ATTCGTGCCAAGTAGATAATACTTAGACGCTAACTTAATTTCAGTAAGTAAATTAATTATCCTTTCTACACCGAAAGCAACACCTACACCGTTAAATTCACCTATGGAGAGTAGTTTGGCTAGGTAGTCATATCTACCACCTCCACCAACTACTACATTTTCATTTGTATGAAACTCGAAAGTTAAATCATTGTAGTAGTCCAAACCTCTGACTAAAGAGTAGTCTATCTCATAATCAATTTGAGAATTTTCAAGTAAGTTTAGGAGGCTTTCAAAGCTTTCTTTCGAAGAACTATTTATATATTCGCTAATTTTTGGTGCATCATTGATAATTTCTTTATCCTTTGAATTGTTGGAATCGAGAATTCTCAATGTATTGTTTTCAATTTTTTCTAAACTCTCAGTTGATAATTTCTCTTTATTTTTGGAAAAATAATCATATAGTACTTTTACATAAGAAACTCTATCTTCTGTGCTTCCTATAGTGTTTATTTTTAATTTTGTTCCAGGTAATAAATTATTAATAAAATTTAAAGAATCATTTATAATTTGAAAATCAGAATAAATATCAATTAAACCAACTATTTCAGCACCAGCTTGATTAAATTCTCGATATCTATTCTTTTGAGGATTTTCATATCTAAACATAGATCCAAAATAAGAATATTTATTTGTATTATCTTTATTAAATTCCGCATGATACCTTACAACACTTGATGTACCTTCTGGTCTTAAAACTAAATCCCTACCACCTTTATCTTTAAGTTCATACATCTGTTTAGTAACTATTTCAGAAGATTCTCCAATAGATTTATCAAATAATTCTTTATATTCAAGTAAAGGTGTTTGGATATATTTGTATCCGTTATCAGTAAATTTATTAATAAAACTATTTTTAACATGTAAAAACTTCGCAGAATCTTCATTTGCGATGTTTCTTGTACCTTTTACCTGTTCAATCATCTATTAACATCTTAATAAATTCGTTATTTTCTTTTATCGTTTTTACCTTATCTGATGCGCCATGACCCGGTAAAATATCGAACTCTTCACTAAAATTTAAAAATGTATTGTTGATGGAAAACTTCATTTCATCCATAGAGCCAGTCAATAGATCCGTTCTCCCAATACCATCTTTAAATACAAAATCCCCTGTAAATATCAAACCTTCTTCAGGAAACTCATACGAAACACTACCTTTGGTATGGCCTGGATTTTTATGGACTTTAACAATTTCATTTGGTAGATCTGAAATTGAAAATAAATCGCCTGTGTACTCTCCTACTTCAAATGAACTTCCTAATAGTGATCTAATTTGATCTTGTGGATTTCTAGCTAAAAATTCATCATCTAAATTAATATATGCTTTACCTTCAAAGCTTGATAAACCTAATGAGTGATCATAATGACCGTGTGTTATTAAAGCACCAGCAACAGTTAAATTTTTATTGTTAATAAATTCAATAACATTTTCTAAATCCGGTGGTAGATCTACTATAAAACATTTTTCATCGTTAAATGGTTTTACTATATATGAATTAGATGTTGTGAAGCTTGTAAATGTATGTATTACAGAACTCATTTTCTGCCTGGGTATATGCGAGAAGCATCAAAAACGTTCTCAATGTTCTTAGCATCATTTATAATTGCATCTAATTGATCGTTGTCACTTATTTCAACTTGAAATATTAGATTAACAATTCGCTTACTACTTGTTACAGATTTAGCTACTAATATATTTCCACCATTATCAGATATAGCTATTGTTGCGTCTCTAAGTAGATAAGGTCTATCAATAGCTTCAATTTCTAACCATACAATAATTCCTGTATTTCCTGTGTATCCCCAACTTACATCAATTATTCGTTCACCTTTTCTAGAATCTATTTGTACATTTAAACAATCAGATCTATGTATTGCTATACCATTAGAAATAGTTACAAAGCCAAGGATGTCATCACCAGGTACTGGCACACAACATTTACCCATTCGGACTTTTATGTCATCGTATCCTTCAACAATTACTAAATCTGATTTTGAATCTTGTTTAATTTCAGGAGAATATAGATCTTCATCAACTGATATTTCACCGGGAAATACAATTTTATTTATCCGATTACTTATTGAATTAATTCCTGTGTTACCATTTCCAAGATTTTGGTATAGTGTTTCTAAATTTGGTAATTTTAAATCTTTTAATAGTTCATCCATTAATTGATCTTTTGAAGTAGCTTCTAATATTTCAGGATTTTCATCTAACCAAGAATTCAATGTAGTCTTACCTTTTTGAATATCTTCATTTTTCATTTGTTTTTGATACCATTGCTTAATTTTTGACCTAGCTCTTGTAGTCTTTACAATATTTAACCAATCTCTACTTGGTCCTTTGTCTTTATCTTTACTAGTAAGTATTTCAATTGTGTCTCCAGATTTTAAAAGATTGCTTAAATTTACTAATTTCCCATTTACTTTTGCTCCTATTAATTTTTCACCCAGTTGAGTATGAATTGCAAAAGCGAAATCTACTGGCGTTGATCCTTGAGGTAAAGCAATAACATCTCCTTCTGGTGTTAAGCAAAATACCTCATTTTCATATAAATCAAATTTCATGTGTTGTAAGAATTCATTTGGATCAGGATATTCATTTGAAATTTCTGATAAAGTATTAGTCCAAGATGTAAGGTCATTTGATGGCTTTTCTTTATATTTCCAATGAGCGGCTACACCGTATTCTGCTCTGTAGTGCATATCATGTGTTCTTATTTGTATCTCCATCTTTGTACCATCACTAGTTAACACTGTTGTGTGTAAGCTTTGGTAGAGATTAAATTTTGGCATTGAAATAAAATCTTTAAATCTACCAAGTACAGGTTGAAAGTTAGCATGTATTAGACCAAGAATTGTATAACAGTTTTTAACATCATCTGTCACTATTCTTATTCCAATAAGATCATTGATTTCATTAAAAGTAAGTCCTTGGTTAACAATTTTCTTATATATTGAATAATTGTGTTTTGGTCTTCCATATACTTCAGCAGATATAGAATTATCGTTCAAAAGAGTTCTGATAATTTCAATAGCATTTCCAATTTGTGAATCACGATCTGGATTTGTTTCTGTAATCATATCTTGTATTTCTTTATCTTGATTTGCATGTAAGATCTTGAATGATTTATCTTCAAGAACATGCTTTATTGATTGAAAACCTAATCTGTGAGCCAGTGGAGCATAAACGTACAATGTTTCATTAGCAATCTTTTCCTGTTTCCAATCTTGGTGATATTCTATTGTTTGAATATTGTGTAACCTGTCGGCTAATTTGAGAATTAATACCCGTATATCTTTTGACATAGCGATAACCATTTTTCTTATAGCATCCGCTTTTGCTTCTTCGTTAGTGCTGTATTTTATCTTATCTAATTTTGTTACTCCATCTACAATATCAGCAACTTCTTCTCCAAATTCTTTTTTTATATCATTATATGATATTTCAGTATCTTCTATTAGATCATGTAGTAATGCTGCTGCAATCGTTTCTTTATCAAAATTTAATTCACACAAATATATTGCAACATGTAATGGGTGTGTTATATAAGGCTCTCCAGATTTCCTATTTTGACCATTGTGACCATCATATGCATATTGAAATGCTCTATTTATATAAGATTGATCCTTAGGATTAAAATATCCTAATAATTTGTCGTATAGTTTATTTACTTCTTTTGATGGGATGATAGTTGCCATAAGTTAATGGTACTAAATTTATTTGGTTTTAATTATTTTTGATAAAAATGGAACAGTAACAAATATGGAACTATAAGTACCTGAGACTATACCTATTAACAAAGGTATTGCAAAATCCGCAAGATTACCTTCAATTCCTAAATAATTACCAATGACAATAATTGAAATTATAGGAATAGCAGACGTTAATGATGTGTTGATACTTCTCATCAGCACCTCATTAAATGTTTTATTAAGAACATCTTTATTTAAATTATTTAATTTAAATACTTTTTGAGAATCACTTAATTTATCAAACAATATAACTGTGTCGTAAAGCGAGTAACCGAGAATTGTTAAAAGTGCTATTACTGTTGAAGGTGTTATTTCAAGACCTATCAGCACATAAATTGAGAAAGTTAACAATAAATCATGTAGTAATGCAATTAATGCAATAAGAGAGTATCTATATTCATATCTCAACGAAATAAGCAAAGCGATTATTGTAAGGAATATAACTAACGCCCTTATTCCTTTCTCAGTAATATCTTGACCAAAGGTTGGGCCGACTCTTTGAAAATCTATTTCTCCAGTTGGTATTTCAAATTTATTACCTAAATAATTTAGAAATTCTGTCTCATTTTCCTGTGAGGACTCAACAGCTCTAAAAATTAATGTATTAGAGTTTTCAAATGTTTGATAACGAGAGACTTCTAAGATAGAGTTTCCTAAAACATCTGTAATATCATTATCAGAATATTCAGTATCTAGTTGATATGTTGTTCCACCAGTAAAATCAACAGATAAATTTAATGAGAAAACACCAAATATAGAAGCTATTAGAATTGCACCAAATATTATCATTTCAATAACGAATATTTTATAGAATCTCGGGCCTATATCTTTGAAGTCAATTTGTGTAGTACCTAAAAATAATTTTTTAAACATTCTCAATATCCTTTCTATTCAAAGGAAAATAGAATCTTGGGTTATCAGTTATATTTCCAACAACAGGAACTGCAGTTGATATGAATATTCTTGTATAAAACAAATCAAACACTGTTGCTAATCCAAGAGTTAAAGCAAAACCTCTAATAGGTCCTACAGCTAGTAAGTAAAGAATGATAGCTGCAATTATTGAAACAAAATCAGCAACTAATATTGTATTCCAAGCCTCTTTAACTGCTTTTTCAGTAGCAAAGTTAAAAGAACGACCAATTTTTAATTCGTCCTTCAACTTTTCAAAAATAACTATATATGAGTCAGCTGTAAGTCCTATTGAAACAATAACACCTGCAATGCCAGCAAGTGTTAGTGTGTATCCTTGCCATTCACCTAGAAGTGAAATAACTGAGTAAAATAAAGCACCAAAAGATGCTAAACCAATAATTGCTATTAAACCAGATAGACGATAATAAAGTAATAAAAATATGCTGACAATAATAAGCCCGATTAATCCAGCTTGTAGGCCCAAATTGAGTGTATTTTCACCTAAGGTAGCTGATACTTTTTGAATTGAAGATCTTTCAAAAGATACTGGCAAAGCACCATATCTTAATATTACGGCAAGATTATTCGCAGATTCCCCTTGATCGACATTTCCCATAGATATAGATGCAGTTCCTCCTGTAATACCAATATCTGGATTAACGTCGAATGCTACTTGAGGAGCAGATATTACTTCTTCATCTAGAACAATTGCCAATTTACGCTGATCACCTATATTAGATGCGAGAACCTTAGTTAAGTCAGTAAACTTATCTGCTGATTCATCTTTAAAATTTAACTGTACAACCCATTCGTTTTGAGGATACAAAGCTAAGGCATCATCAATATCATTACCTGCTAACTCAGCTGGGCCTAGTTCATATATGATTGGGAAACCTTCTCGTAATGACAATAAATAAGAAGTTGTTGAAGGGTCATCATTTATAGATAATCCTGTTAATTTATCTACACCTGGAAGTGCAGAAATAATAGGATTTTCTGGATCATCAGGATTTTCAGTAATAGTTAATGCTGGAGAATAACCAGTCTGCATTGAGGAGTTAATTACAGGTCTAAATGTCAATAAACCTGTTGTACCTACAGCTTCCAATGCTTTTTCTTGGTCAGTTAATCCAGGTAGTTGAACTAATACCGAGTTTTCTCCACTTATTGATATTTCAGGCTCTTGTACTTCACCGAATGCAGCTATTCTTGTTCTCATAATTTCAACAGCTTGTTCAATTAATTCAGGCTCAGTATCTTCATCAGCTGTGAGAATAACTGAAATACCCCCTTGAAGATCAAGACCAAGCTTTGGTTGTATCGAGTTCATAAAAACGTAAGTTAATAAACCTGCAGAAAGTAATGGTAAAAATAAAAGTTTTGTAATTCGTTTCATGATCTATTTATGAAGTATTTTGCTTTTTAATATTTCAATTTCACCTTTTTTAAGGACAAGTGTGATACTCTCTTCTTTAATATTTGTAACTCTACCGTATATGCCAGAATCAGTAACAACATCGTCACCAATCTTTAATGCTTCAATGTAAGATTTATGCTTTTTTTGTCTTCTTCTTTGAGGTATGTAAAGGATTATATAGAACAATATGAAAACTGTTACTAACGGTAGAAGAGCAATTAAATCATCCATTTATAATACTTTCTTTATAGTTTTCAAATTCTGAGTTTAATATACTTTTTCTAACTTCGGAAAGTATATTTTCAGTCTGAAATATATTATGTAAAGTTAAATATAGCCATGCTGAAGTTGATTCATTTATAAGTAGATGTCTTAGATACGCTTTTGAATATTTATTACAGACAAGACATTCACATTCTAAAACCAAAGGTTCTGTGTTATTTTTAAATTGACTATTTTTAAGATTAAAAAATTTACCTTTATTAATTATTTTTCCATGTCGTGCGAGACGAGCAGGCCATACACAATCAAACATATCAATACCTGAGTCTATTAGATTTAGCATTCCTTCTATATCACCTAAGCCCATTACGTATCTTAATTTATTTTTTGGAAGAAAATCTACAGTAAAATCTACAATGCTTTTTCTCTCTTCTGGTGTTTCCCCTATAGCAAGTCCACCTATCGCATAACCATCAAAATCTAATGAGACCATTTGGATAGATGACTTTTCTCTTAACTCAAGAAATTTACCACCCTGTACTATTCCAAATAATGATTGATTAGTATTTGAATGATAATCACGAGCAATTTCAGCCCATTTTTTTGTTGTATTAATTGATTGAAGCTGTTTGTTATAATCTTTATCTATATCTACTAATGAATCTAAAATCATTGCTATATCACTATTTAAAGTATTTTGTATGTCCATTGAAAGAATTGGATCCATGAAAAATTTAGAACCATCATAAATATTTTTAAACTCTATACCATCGTCATTAAATTTATTTGGTATTGACCATCCCTGAAAACCACCAGAATCAGTCAGAATTAGATTTTCCCAACCGATAAAATTATGCAGTCCATCGAACTCTTTTATTACATCAAGCCCAGGCCGTAGATAGAGATGGTATGTGTTAGCTAAAAGAACATTTGTTTTATTTAAATAATTAAGAGGAAGAGATTTAATTGCCCCTCTTGTTGCAACTGGCATGAATGTGGGAGTTTGAAGAGATTTACCATTAATTATTACATCATTAACTCTAGCTTCACCATCTGTAGCGATAGTCTTTAAGTTAATATTATTCATTAACATTAAATAGTACTGCATCACCAAAACTTAAAAATTTTAATTCCGCATTGATAGCAAAATTATATAGATCTTTCCATTCTGATCCATATATACAATCCACTATTGAAAGAAGCGAGCTATTTGGTGCATGAAAATTAGTAATTAAATAATTAGGAATATTAATTTTTGTATCTGGAAAAATAAAATAATCTGTATAACTCGAAAGTTTACCAGTTACATAAGCAGATTCTATAGCTCTTAGTGATGTTGTTCCAATACAGTAAATATCTATATTTGAATTTTTAGCATCTAATATGAGTTCAAAATCATCTTTGCTTATTTGATAATTTTCTTTATGTATTTTGTGGTCTTCCAGATATCTTTCTGTTACAGGTTTAAAAGTATCTATATTCACATCTAAATTGATAAAAATAAATTTATGACCTTCTTTAGTAAGATTTTTTATCTGTTTATTAGTAAAGTGTAAACCTGCAGTTGGAGATGCAACAGAAAACCCACCTTCAGCAAATTGGTTATTGTAATACTCATACTTAGATGAATCATCTTTTATATACGGTGGTAAGGGAATTTGACCATAACTTTTAATTATTTCTGTTACTGGAATATCAAATTTAATCTCATAAGTATCATTTAGAATGCTTGTAATTTCAAAATTAAAATTTTCAAGCATATATTTTTTATTTAATGATTTCTTATCGGTTGATTTAATTAAACATTTAGCAATATAAGTAGATTTAATATCTAAAACGAATACTTCTATTTTTCCACCAGTAGATTTTTTATTTATTATTCTTACACTTTGAACTTGGGATTTGTTCATAATAAATAAAGAGGGTCTCTTTATGATCGAACTTATATTTTTAAATTTTATAATTTTTTTGGTTTCAGCTATCAGTAATTTAGATAAACTAGGATCCTTATAAGGTGTTTGATTAATTGATTTTTTAGGAAGATCGTAATTATAAACCTTAGACTCAAAAGGCATTATTTATTCAATAATTTTATAAATAAATCATAAGACATTGACACTACTTCTGGCATGCCATCCGATGATCTCCTAGAATTACCATCTCTCTTCTTTAACTTTTTCCAAAATAAAACTGTATTATCGCTTCCAGATTTTTCTATAGCTTTCCCTAAAGTCTGATGAATATTTAAATTTTGTCGTGATTTAGCTTCTATAAAATATTCTTCATCATCAACGAAAAGTTGGACATCTCCTAAGTCCTTTGATCCACCCTCTGCAAAACGTTGTGATTTAAATTTATTATTTTTATTCAATCTATTTACTATATTTGTTTCGTATGTAGTACCCTGTTTTTTTGCTTTATTAACCATATCTAAATATTACTTTTTATTATTCAGAAAGTAATGACTCTAGTTCTTTTTCTTCAATATCAAAATTTGCGTACACTTCTTGTACATCTTCTAGTTCTTCTAAAGATTCAATCAATTTTGTTATTCTTGTGAATTGATCAGCTTTTAAGATGATTGATGAAGAAGGTATATAGGCTACTTCAGCATTGGAGGGTGTGTAAGAGCTTGAGTTGAAAAGTTCATAAATTAACTTAAAATCTTTTGGATCATATTCAAATGTTAATGAATTTTTATCTTCTTGAATTTCTAAACAATTGTTATTTATCCCCATTTCAATTAGTTCATCATCGAACGTATCAAATTGAAATATAGCTCTTCTTTCAAATAAATAATTTACGCTTCCAGGATTACCCATCGATCCGTTATTTTTAGTTAAAGTAGCTCTAACATCAGAGGATGTTCTATTTTTGTTATCAGTTAGACAATTGATTAGGATAGCTACTCCAAACGGTCCGTAACCTTCATATGTAAGTTCAAATATTTCTCCAGTATCAGCATTTCCGTCAATTCTTTTTAAAGCGCGTTCAATATTGTCATTAGGGACAGAACTGGATTTAGCTTTTGAAATTGCTTGATATAAAGATGCATTTGCTGATGGATCAGTACCACCGTTTTTTGCAGCTACCTCTATTGCTTTAATTAACTTTGCAAATAATTTACCTCTTTTTGCATCATTTGCACCTTTTTTTCTTTTGATAGTTGACCATTTAGAATGACCGGACATTTTTTCCTTCTTTAATAAATTCGTTTAACCAATTTAAATAATATTCATCATTATTCAGTTCAGGATGAAATGTTAATGAAACAATATTTTTTTGAGCAACTCCAACTATCTCATCATTATGTTGAGCAATTACATTTACTGAATCTGACAATAATTTAGATATTTTTGGTGCTCTTATGAAACAATAAATATCTTCGTTTTCAAAAAACTTCACACTTCCTTCAAATGATTCTGTCTGCCTACCATATGCATTTCTAGTAACTTCAATATCAATATTTGGAATGGTTACATCACCACCAATAACTTCTTTAGCTAAAAGTATTGTTCCAGCACATGTAGTTAAAGTAGGTATGCCATCTTTAATAAGTTGATCGATATCTGTTAATAAATCACTAAATTGATTAATTTTTTTCATTGCTGTAGATTCTCCTCCAGGGAGAATTAAGGCATCAACAGATGTTAAATCTTTAGATTGTTTAATTAATAAAGATTCGTGACCAAGTTGATGAATACTTTTTGAATGATCAAGAAAACTACCTTGGAATGAAAGTATCCCAACTTTCAATTACCAACCTCTTTTAGCTAATTTCTCTTCCTCAGATAATGTATCAATATTTATACCTACCATAGGTTCCCCGAGGTTTTTGGATACTTCAGATAATACCTTCGGATCATTGTAGTTGGTAGTTGCAATAACAATTGCTTCAGCTCTTTCAGCAGGGTCACCACTCTTAAAAATACCAGAACCAACAAAAACACCATCGCATCCTAATTGCATCATTAAAGCAGCATCAGCTGGTGTAGCGATACCACCAGCAGCAAAATTGACTACAGGTAATTTATTATGTTCTTTAATTTCTTGTAAAATATGAAGAGGAGCTCGAAACTTTTTACTAAGTGCAACAATCTCATTTTCATCACATGCGATAACCTCATTCAATTCATTTGTAATAGTTCTCATATGTCTTACTGCTTCCACAACATTACCAGTGCCTGCTTCACCTTTTGTTCTTATCATTGAAGCACCTTCAGCAATTCTTCTTGTAGCTTCACCCAACCCAGTTGCTCCACATACAAATGGAGCTTTGAAATTTTGTTTATTAATATGATTTACCTCATCAGCAGGTGTTAATACTTCAGACTCGTCAATAAAGTCAATTCCCAATGAGTCCAATATCTGAGCTTCAACAAAATGACCAATCCTAGCTTTAGCCATTACAGGTATTGAAACTGAATCCATTACCTCTTGAATTACACCTACCGAAGACATTCTTGCTACTCCACCGTCTGCTCTTATATCTGCAGGAATTCGTTCTAGAGCCATAACGGCTACTGCTCCAGCTTTTTCAGCGATTTTAGCTTGTTCAGCATTAACAACGTCCATAATGACGCCGCCTTTAAGCATTTCTGCCAAACCTTTTTTAACTTTATTTGTTGATTCGATTTTCATATTTTTAATATTACATCATAAGTTTGAATATAATAAAAGGAACTTCTTCATATTTTCTTCTACATCATATTTACGTATATCTTCATATTGTTTATTCCACAGTGAATTTAAATCTTTTGAATCTAATTTTGTTAATACATTACATAACGATTCAAAATCATTATTTTTATATACAATATAGGAATTTGGTAATACATTAATGAAAGAACTTAAATCACTAGAAATAACAATATTCCCATTATTAACTGCTTCTAAAAGTGTTATACCGAAACTTTCACTTTTTGTGTTTAAAGCAAGATAAATATTAGTTTTACCAAAGATTTCAATTTTAAATTCATCAGTTGGATTTTTAAAGATTGTAATATTTTTATGAGATATATCTTTATTTGTTACTGCATAAAATAATTTATTTTTAAATAGCTCATTATTTGATAGTTCTACAAAAAAGCTATAGTTCTTTCTAGTTTCTTGTCGACCAATAAACAAATATCCTTGATTTTTATTAAAAGAAATATTTTGATTAATTCTTATCATATTTGGAATCAGTATTGGTTCACTATTTAAAGATAGAGCGTTAGATTCGGCTGATTTACTTACATAAGTACTTATGCCTTTATATCTAAAAAATTTATAAATAATACTCAATATATTTGTAATAATTGCTCCTAATGAAGCGTGATGCGTAAAAATATATTTTTTACTCTTAGGAAGTTTCCAAAAAAATAAAGGGATAAAAGGTTCGTGTACGTGAACAACATCGGCCCAATTAATATAATTACGTAACAATTTCCTATTTGGAAAAAGTAATACTGATGATATGGAAGAGTTAAATGGAATATTAAATATTTTATTGGAATCTAATGACTCCGTTTTACCATATGCAAATACCTTAACATCAAATTTCTCATGGGAAGACAAATAATCTTCCATAAGATTTACTTGGTTCTGCACTCCCCCATATTTTTGAAATGAATATGGAGTTAGTAGAAGTACTTTAATACTCACTGGTCCATACAGGTTGAATTGAATGCCACTGGTTAGGGTCTAATAATATAAGTTTTTCTAATTCTTTACTTAATACTTTCAAACCTTGTTGAATGCTTTGAGCATCATTCTCAAAGTGAGGAACTATAAACGGTTTTCCAAAAACGAGTTTATATTTATTGTCTATTTTTAAAAAACTAGCTGGAATAATTGGTACCTGTTTATCTAGTGACAAAGAAACAGGACCTTTAGGAAATGCTGCTAATTGATTAAAAAACTCTACACCTATTCCACTTTTACCAACATGTCTATCTGCAAGTAAACACACATGGTATCCCTCATCAAGATGATTACTTAATTGCTGATATGTATTTTGACCTTTTCCTCCTAATAATATCTTACAACCTAGCGATTCTCTTAAGTCTGTAAACCATTTAAGAATTTTTTTGTCTGACAATGGCTCGGCAACGGCTAATAATTTTAGATTTAAAAGTCTACCCATAGGTATAGCAAATTCCCAATTGCCTACATGTGGCAAAGCAATAATGAACGAATCAAAATTTCTATTTAATTTTTTTACTTCATCTTCGTTTATTATTTCTACATCTTGCAAAATTTGGGACTCATAACCATCTTTTGATAGCCAAATAGTTTCGATCCAGTATTTAACGTAATTAATTTTTACAAGTAATGGTGAGTAGTTTTTAATATTTTTTTTACGTTCATTAAGCTTGATGTTGCTTCTCGGCGTTAGCAAATAATATATAAAGCCGATTGGGTAGGATAAAACCAAAATTTTACGTAAACTAATATTTCTAATAAGCCGATGTATAAATTTTATTATAAAAAATTTCATTTTGATAAATGTTTATATAGGTATGTAAATCTTTGAATTACTGTGATCCATGAAATAATTGCGAATATGTATACATAAAGAAAGTTAAAATCAAAAAACATAAACAAAACTGCAAATATAACTCTTTCTGGTCTTGCAGCTAGTCCTTTTGTATTTTGAAGTCCAAAATATTCAGATTTTGCACGCATGTATGGAGTTAAATTTGATGAAACAAGTATTGAAAATATTGTAAAAAGTTCTAAATCACTATCAGTGAAGGAAATCCCAACAACACTCCAAATTATTAACTCTCCTATTCTGTCTATAAGAGAGTCTAGTACTCCACCTCTTTCACTAACTAAATCAACTTCTCTTGCGTAAGGACCATCAAGACCATCAATAGCACTACCTAGGAAAATCAATACAATACCTAGATTTCTATTTTCAATATAAAAAAAATAGGATCCAGTAATAATTACAAAGAGTCCTAATAACGATACTGTATTAGGTTTTAAATTTAGAAACTTTAAAATCTTTATAAATGGCTTAGCAAAAACTTCAGAACTTTTTTTAAAATATTTTTCAAGCATTTAATTTTTCAGTATATGGTTCAGTGATTACTCTTCCACTAAATGCACTTATTTCAATTATTGTTTTATTTGAAGGTGGATTTTCATGTGAATAAACTATGACGGTCCACACAGGAGTCAATATCTGTTTAAGGGTAAATTGAAATGTCAATGCAATTGAATAGTATCCAATAGAATGATCGATATTATTTGAAATCTTCTCAATAACTTCTTGCTGTCGAATTTTAAATTTATTATTAACAACAAATAATAACAATGAAACAATACTCAAGATAATTATCACAGGGACAAAAGATACAAAATCGATCATTAAAGATGTTATATAAATTAATAAAACAACTCCCAGTACGACATAGGGATACTGTTTTCTCTTGCTTGGATCTGGGACAACATAGCTACCAACAGCTAAAGAGTTTAAATCATCAGGAAGTAGAGTTTCTTTAGCAACGTCTTTATCAATTTCAATTCCGTCAACCATCAACACTAAACTCCGGTTCTTTTAAAGATTTCTTAATATTGTTAATTGCTTTTTTATAAACAAGATCTTTCATGTTTTTATTTCCAAATATATTGACAGCCATAGTATTGTTCGATGCGTCTTTCTCACCAATTATTATTTGGATTGGGGTTTTCGATTTTTCAGAATTATATATTTTTTCACCAAGTCGAATATTTCTGTTATCTAAGTTAACTCTGAATGATTTTAAATCGCCAAGAATGGTTTGAGCATATTCATCAACATCACCTATAGTCAAAACATCAATCTGAATAGGTGAAAGCCATCCAGGCAAATTACCCGCATAGTGCTCCAATAACACAGCTGTAAATCGTTCCACAGATCCTAATAGTGCTCTATGAATCATTACAGGTCTAGACTTCTTATTATCAGAATTAACATACTCTATATCAAAATTATCTGGTTGAGCAAAGTCGATTTGGATTGTACTTAATTGCCATCTTCTTCCAATTGCATCTTTTGCATGTAAGTCTATTTTTGGACCATAAAATGCACCCTCTCCTTCGGCAGTTTGAAATGGTACTTTTAATTCTG
>JADHQS010000023.1 GCA_016777845.1 Candidatus Actinomarina sp.
GAACATGCTGACCTTGAAAAGCTTGAGGATGCAATTCAAGCGGATATTGAAAGGCTAAGTAGCTCTGGCGGTGTTGCTCCAGATAAACTTTCTTGGCCAGTCAAAACGGGTTATGTTTCAAGTGGTTATAAATGGAGAAGACTAGGCGGTACTACAAGCTTTCATGGTGCGATTGATATTGCAGCTTCTAGAGGGACGCCTATTTATGCTGCAGGTGGTGGAGTTGTAATACTTGCAAGATATTATGGAAATGCAGGAAGAACTGTATTTATTGATCATGGTGGTGGCATGACAACTTTATATTTTCATATGGACAAAATTTTAGTAAGTGTTGGACAGACTGTTATAACTGGAGATCAAATAGGCACTATTGGGACTACTGGTAGGACTACAGGACCCCATCTTCATTTTGAAACAAGACTAAGAAATCCGAGTTCAGCAAATTGCTCCCTTTCTTATCTTGACCCTACTTCTCGAGGAAGAGTCAATCCATATTGTTTCCTAGACTGATGAAAGTATTTGCTGAAAATCGAAAAGCCAGAAATTCATATGAGTTTTTAGATTTCTACGAAGCAGGGGTTGTTCTTTCAGGACCTGAAACAAAAAGTATTCGAAGTGGTGGTGTTTCAATAGTAGATGCTTTTGCAAGCATTGATAAAGAGGAAGCATATATCATGGAAATGAATATCGAACCTTATAAATATTCTGATAATTCAGATTATAATCCAAAGTCTCAGAGGAAACTTCTTTTACATAAAGGTGAGATTAAAAAACTTATCGGACTTTTGTCTCAAAAAGGGTATACCTTAATTGCTACTAAGGTATTTGAAAAAAATGGATATATTAAAATCGAATTAGCTTTAGCTAAAGGTAAAAAAGATTACGACAAAAGAAAGAAAATTCTTAATAAAGAACATTCGAAAGAAATTAAGAATTATTAAAAGCTTTTTCTGTACCTACCCTGATGTCTGGTACTCCAATAAAATTTTTATCAGAATTCTTATATATTGTTGAAATCGGACCGTATCCACCTATAAGTTTGTTTTCTACTGAAATTTCATGTCCTTTTTCTTTTAGACGGGATATTTCAGGTTCATTTAAGAATTCAAACTTAATATTGGAAGAAGTATTAGATCCAAAATACTCTATGGTCCATCTGGGTTTTTCCATAATCTCTTCGAAACTACTTTTTCCAAGAATATAAGGAAGTATGGTTTGAGCAAGCAACTGGGGTTGATAACGCCCACCTCTAGTTCCAGTAATAAAATCTAATGAACCATCTTTAGACCATATTGTTGGTGATAAAGTATGTAAAGGCTTTTTGTTGGGACCTAAACAATTTGGATGACCTTTGATGAGATTGAATCCACATCCTCTGTTGTGAAGAAAAAATCCATAACTTCCCACACCAATTCTGCTGCCAATTCCGTAAAAATTTGATTGAATTAATGAAACACCTAATCCATTTTCATCAACTGTACTCATGTAAGCAGTCCCTCCTCCATGAGGATTCGGAAAATTATATTTTCCTGCAGTATTCTTGTCAAAAAGGCTTACTTTATCTCTGATATATTGATCATCAGTACCTAAAAACTTTTGATCATTTCCTTGGTAATCGTAGGTAATATTGTCCCTGTCTGATGCAAAAATTCTATAAGACTCAATTAATGTGTGTAGATAGTCGTCTTTATTATTAATCATTTCAAAACCTTTTAGAGCACTTAGAGTTAAGTATCCCTGTGTACTCGGTGGGCTAGTCCAACCATCGTATCCATAAATTTTTTGATGAAGTGGCTCTCTCCAGATAGCTTTATAACTTGATAGATCTTCTTTAGTTAGTAAACCTTTTACAGAATTAGAAATCTCTTTGGCAATGTCACCATTATAAAAATATTCGAGTCCGTGCTCTTTTAACAACTCCAGAGTCTTTCCAAGCTGAGGCCTTCTGATTAATGTATCAATACTGTAGGGTTGATTATCTCTATAAAATGAATATCCAGAGTTTTGCCCACTCAATTCTTCACTATGAATATTTAGAGAATTAAATAACTCTTTACTTATTTTGAATCCTTCATGACAGAGGTTTATTCCAATTTCTAAAATCTCTTCAATAGGAATATTTCCATACTTATTATTTAACTCTCGCCACCCTGCAACAGCACCTGGAACAGTTACTGATAAAGGGTGATTTAAAGGTATATGTTCATAATTTGGCAGTAAGCCTTGGTCAACATTGCTTCCTGAATAGCCAGATGCATCAAGAAATTCTGGTTTATTTTTGCCTGGGACCCAAATAAGTGCAAATAAATCTCCTCCGATTCCACAAGTCTCAGGAGCAACTATTCCTTGGACGAGATTTGTCAATATTGCTGCATCAACAGCATTACCACCCTTGTTAAAAATTGTTGAACCAATTTCTGTTGATAAATAGTGTGGAGAGACAATTACATTGTTCATGTGTTCAATTATAAAGAAAATTTTTAATTTATTTATCACAGAAAGTTACTTGTATAAATCCAAAGGTTATAAAATAAGTAAGCAATTAAGGAGATAAATGAAAGATATAAATGCTCAAGAATATAATGAATTATTAAGTTCTGAAGGCCCTGTCGTAATTGATTTTCATGCTACATGGTGTGGTCCTTGTAAAGTTTTAAGCCCTATTTTGGAAGAACTCTCAAGTGAAGTTGACGGAGTAGAGTTTGTCAAGCTTGATGTTGACCAACATCCAGAAATTGCTGGAGCAAATGGTGTTATGGGTGTACCTACAGTTGTAATGCTTAAAGGCGGAGAAGTTAAAGAGAGATTCGTTGGTGTACAACCAAAAGAAGTCATAAAAGAAAAAGTTTCAGCACTAATCTAATTTGCTTAAATTAATTCTTTTTTCCCAAATAGTTCTTTTAACCCTATTTATAGGTGCTGGGTATTTCCTATATTCAGAGTTACAAACTTTGTCTACAGAAGTTGATAATGCTTTAACGGTTATTGCAGATATCCAATCTTTGCTACCTAAATTAGAGGTTGCGGTGGATACAGTGATCTCACTTGAGACAGCTTTTCAAAGCTTGGCAGGAATAAGTGACCTGCTAACTATATTGCTCAACCCACTTCAAGGAAATTCATAAAATGAAAATAGATTTTTATACTACTGACTGGTGCGGAGACTGTGTAAGGTCAAAAGCTCTCTTGAAGAAATTTAATGTTGATTTTAATGAAATTAATGTTGATGTAGATCAAGTTGCAAACGAATATATCAAATCTTTACAAGTTAATCAAAGAAGAATACCTACTATTGTGTTTGAAGATGGGTCGTTTTTGGTTGAACCAACAGATATTGATCTTGAAAATAAGCTAAAAGAATTAAATTACATATAATAATTTTTGTTAATCAGTCCTAAGATATTTTAATTAATATAAAATAACCTTTAATTTAAATAAGTGGTAAGTAGTGATTGATAAAAATATTGAATTTGAACAGTTTGTAAATGAAATACTAGATTTATCAGGTGAAATTGCATTAAATTATTTTCGAAAAATTAGAGATCTGACTCTTAAAGGAGATTTTAGTCCTGTGACAAAAGCTGATGAGGATATAGAGCAATTTATTAGGGATAAAATTTTTGAAAAATATCCAAATCACAAAATCATTGGAGAAGAATTAGATGATTTTGAAGGTTCAGAAAATATCACATGGTATATAGATCCAATTGATGGTACAAGAAGCTTTGTTGCCGGAAAGCGTGACTTTGGAACTCTTGTAGCCTTAGTAATTAATGATGAATTGATTGGAGGCGTAATAGATTGTCCAGCTCTAGGAGAAAGATGGACTTCGTTTAGTTCATATGAAACTAAAGTGAATCATAAAATTACAAGATGCAAAGCTGTAGATAATTTAAAAGATGCCGTCATGGCAACAACTTCCAGTCATGAATTTGGAATGAAAAAGTGGAGAGCTTATCAATCACTGGAGCAATCCGTAAAAGTCACAACAACAGGAAGTGATTGTTATAATTATGGCTTACTTGCTAGTGGGCATGTCGATATTGTCGCTGAAAGACTAACCTCACCTCATGATTATTTACCACTAATCAAAATAGTAGAAGGAGCTGGTGGTATCATGACAGATTGGGAGGGTAAAAAGCTAGATTTTAATCAAAGTAATGTATATGTTTTGGCTTCTGCATCGAAGGAAATACATGAAATGGCTTTAAAAAAATTAGAAATCAAATAATGAAAATACTTATTTGCGATACATTAAATAGCAAAGTTTTAGAAGAACTCCAATCACTTGGTAAATGTATAGACATCTCTGCATCTGATTCAAAAGATCAGGATTTAGTTTCAGAAATTAATGATGCAGAAATTGCAGTTATTAGAAGCTCTACTCAATTAACAAAAGAAGTAATTGAAAAAGCAAATAACCTAAAAATAATTGCAAGGTGCGGAGTAGGGGTTGACAACATTGATGTAGAATTCGCAAAGTCTAAGAACATTAAAGTTACCAATTCCCCAACAGCAAATTTGATTTCTGTTGTTGAGCTCACTATTGCATTAATTATTAATGCTGCAAGAAAAATTAATCTTTCAGATATTCATTTAAAAGAAGGTAAGTGGAATCGAAAAGAGTTCATCGGAATGGAACTATCTGGAAAACAACTTGGAATTGTAGGGTATGGGAAAGCAGGACGTTTAGTCTCAGAGAGAATGAAAAGCTTTGGTATGTCAATTGCTTTTTACGACCCTTATGTCAAAGATTGGGATGGACCAGAAAAAAGTTTAGAACTAGACCAATTATTAAGCACTTCAGATGTAGTTTCAATACATGTAATTAAAACAAAAGAAACAGAGAATCTAATCTCAAAAGAAAAACTTGATTTACTTAAAAAGAGTGCAATATTAATTAATACCTCAAGAGGTGGAGTTGTTGATGAGGATTATCTAGTTGAACTCCTAAAATTAAAAAAATTATTCGGTGCAGGTCTTGATGTTTATTCAGAAGAACCACCCAATAATATAGATAATTTTTCAGACATTAATTTAATTACTACTCCACATATTGGAGCCTCTACAAATGAGGCACAATTAAAAGCTGGTTTAGATACTGTAGAAAATATAAAAAAAATATTAGCTGGAGACGATTCAGTAGCTCTTTAAATTTTTAAAAAATCTGTTGTATTAGTTTTGAAAAAATACAATAATGAAAATACGAATTAGTTGTTTAGGCTGGCACCAATAACTTTTTCTTAACGATTAAACTTGCTTTTTATTGTCTCATAAGCAGGCCACCCATATGGAATGCATCCTTCAGTTCCCTTACTTTGCTGCATCATGACAGGAGCAATAGCCCCTTCTTTTGGACAACCTACGTGTCCCCAGCCAAGAATATGTCCAGTTTCATGATTAATTAGGTAGATTCTATATGTTTCCATATCATTCTTGAAATCCACAGCACCGTTTTTCCATCTAAAAAAGTTAAGTACAATATTTTGTTCTTTCCTACATGAGTAAATGCTATTTGTTTCAATAGGTGCGCATATCTCATCAGTTTTTTCTGGTGAAGCAAAAATGTAGACATAGTCACTTTCCTCAACACTTGTTAACTGAAATTGTTTTTCAGTAATATTTGTCCAACCCGTATCATTATTTAATATAAGAAACAAAAGATTCTTGATACACAGTGGATTAAGACCCAATGAAGGTTCAATTTTTACAGCATAATTTAATTTTTCCTCATCCCTCGAGTTTACATTATCAAGTAGCACCCACTCATCTTCAGAATCTTCATTAATTAATGTTGAATCTATGCAACCACTCTCTAGCTCTGATGTCCCTAGGTTTTTTGAATTATTAATTACTGTATCAGTTAGAAAAATCGCTGTTGTTTCTTCTTCTTGGCTTTTTTTTATATTCAAAACACTTGTTACCTCTATCAATTTTTCATTCCAAACTGCGAGATCTGTTTCAATGCTTAAAGATTCAAGTATATTTTCAATGTCTTTTTCTTCTAAGTTTTGATAGTTAGACATAAAATAATCTTTAGCATATGTGTAATGGGTTGTGAAGATTGAACTTTGTTCGTCAATATTATTTAGTACAAACAGCCATTCTTCAAGACAATTTTCCGTAAGGCTGAACCACGATCCAAATTTTATACAATCGTCACTAATTGAGAGTAGTTCATTATCAATAAACTCCTTTAAGCTAATATCTAGTGTATTAAATTCATCAATTTCTATTTTTTGTTGGATGGTTGTTGAAGTTACAATTGTTGGAGTTTCGCTTTGAGGAATAATTGAATCATTTAAAAAATTAAAAGCAAAAAAACTAAAACCAAGCAAAACTATTAGCAAAATTGAAGATTTTATAGTTTGATTCATATAACTTATGTTAAAAGGATACTATCTTCAATTAAAGAGAATTATTTTTTGTACCCTTTTTTGTCTATAAAATCTTCTGGTTCTAGTCCAAGCCCATCAGCCACTCTATTTATGTAATTAAAATAAGAAATTATTTGAACTATTTCTGAAACTTCTTTGTCAATATAGCCAAAATTTTTTATTTTTTGTACGTCCGATTTATCAATTTTCCAAGGACTAAGAGTTAATTTTTCAGCAAAATAGCAGATAGCTTTTTGCTGATCTGTTAAACCGCTTTCTTTCCAGTTAGCAGCTATTTCATCTACTAAATTTTGATCTTTTGTCTCCGACCGGAGATCATATAAGTGCGCTCTTATTCAATATTCACACTCATTAGAAATTGAAGTAACTACTGCAAGTAATTCGCGATCAAAGCGTGAAACATTTGAATTTCCAAACATTGTTGAATTATAGAGACGCATTGAGTCTCTAAGTATTTCTGGAGTTTGTGACTGTATTGTTAGTACATTCCAAATTCTTCCAGCTCTTCTTAAGCCTTTTTCGTATTCTTTTTTTAAAAGTCCAGTTGAATTTTTAAAATTAGATAATTTTATGAAAGCCATATTGTCTATTTTTACTTAAAATGATACTGTATGCAACTTTCAAAAGAACTTAAGGAAGCAATTGATAGTAATGCTTTTTGTGCAATTTCAACTCACTTGGATAATTATGAAATCCAAACACATCTTATGTGGGTTGATTATCAAGATAATTTCATAATTATTAATACGGAAAAAGATAGAAAAAAAACAGAAAATATAAGAAACAACGCATATATTTCTTTAGTGGTTTTTCATCCAACAGCAATGTATTCAAGTTGGGAGATTAGGGGAGAAGTGACAGAAATAATTTCTGAAAAATTAGCAGATGATCACATAGATAAACTCTCTATCAGATATACAGGTAAACCATACAGAAGAGAAATGAATCAAGATTGGGATTATGAAAATATTAAAAGTAGAGAACTTTGGAAGATTAAACCAAAAAAAATAAATTCTATGATCAGACCTCAGGCAAAATCTACTTCTGAGTAAAACTTTAAAAATGGATTGTTATCAAAGGCACTTTGGTCTTCACCAAGATATTCTTTAATTAAATTTTCGGCATCTAAAGATATATCTCCGCCTCTTGAATCTTTGTGTCCTGATTTTCTAAACAACTCTTGAGGAATTTTTTTCATAAATCTCTTAAAATTTTCTTCAGAAATTCTCAAAAATTTTGCCAATGAAAGCTCAACTTTAATTGATTGAGGAAGCACATTACAACTAAATACATATAGCGATGCAAACATAGACCAATCTAAACTTGATGGTCTTCTTCCTTTTTCAAAAACTGTAAAGTCGTAATTTGGAAAGTAGGTATATGGAGAGTAAGCAAGACCTGCTTTATCAGACAAAATTTTATATATATATCGATCTAGTAATTTGATATCAAGGTTTGGCATGTGTGATTCTATGTTATTTTTACTTATTTGAAATTCACTTTCAACTGGAGAGATTATAATTTTATTTATAGAAATTTTTCCAAAATAATTTTCAATATCAACTATTAATTCAATATTGCCTGGGACGAAAATCAATCCGTCATTATCAGATGAGTCGATTATTACTGATAAATTATCATTTAATTCAAAACTATTGTTATTAATTTTCATATTTTAAATATTCCAATTCTCAAGTATAATTTTAGAGCTAATAAAACTGTATGGGGGTGAACTGGCTTCGACTTTGAAGTGAGTCTCTCAGTAGCGAGTCGAGGGTCCTAGGGCCTCGTTAAAAACGTAGGAAAACAATATAACTGCCAAACCTAAGTTGGCTTTAGCAGCCTAACCGCTGCTCGTCACCTATCGGGGTTCCCACCTCGGATAGCAATGGCGTCGAAATGTGGGATGCTTAGTTAGGATACCGACTAATTACTAAGACTAAGGTAAACCTTTCAGGCCATAGGTTCCGATATCTAGCCTGATCGTATGTTATCGGATGCACTCGGAGAAGCTGTTAGATAGCTTGGAAGGACCGGGGTTCGACTCCCCGCACCTCCACCAATGAAAAAAGTATATACACACGCAGTTGTTGGCGCTGGTATTGTAGGCTTATCAGTTGCATTGAAACTTCAAAGTTTAGGGAATAATGTATTAGTTCTAGATAAAGAAACATCTCCTGGAAAACATCAGTCTGGAAGAAACTCTGGAGTCATTCACTCTGGAATTTATTACAAACCAAATTCATTTAAATCTAATTTATGCATAAGAGGAAGGGCGTTGTTACTGGAATTTCTAGAGGAAGAAAATATTCCATTCAGACTAGAAGGAAAAATTGTTGTAGACACTGATATCAATAAGTTATCTTCTTTGGAGGAAAGAGCAACTCAATTAAGTATGGAAAATGTAAAAGTTTTGGAAAAATCAGAAATATTAACTCTTGAGCCATACTGTAAATTTGATAAAGCTCTCCATGTCCCACAAGCTGGTGTTGTAGATTATGGTGTAGTTACAAAAAAATTAGCTTCAAAGTTTCAATCTCTAGGTGGAACAATAGAATATTTTCAGAAAATTAAATCAATTAAAACTAAGAATGATTTAAAAATTCTTGAAAGCAACAACTCCATTTTCCACTCTGAATTTTTAATTAATTGTGCTGGACTGTATTCAGATAATATTGCCCGATTAGATAATGTCGAACCTGAATTAAAAATTATCCCTTTCAGAGGAGAGTACTTTACAATTGCTGAAGAGAAGAGTCATCTTGTTAATAATATGATATATCCTATCTCTGATCCAGATCTTCCTTTTCTGGGAATTCATTTGACCAAAACTGTCGATAATAAAATCGAAGCAGGACCTAATGCTGTTTTAGCATTTGCTAAAGAGGGATATAATTGGTCAAAAATTAATATTTCGGAGTTTAGTAAAACTATTTTTTACCCAGGTATGTGGAAATTAGGTAGAAGATATCTTTCAACAGGAATATCTGAAATGTATAGGTCCCTTAATAAGGATGTCTTTTTAAAAGAAATTTTAAAATATATTCCTGATATTACTAAAAAAGATTTAACTCCAAGAATTGCTGGAGTCCGCGCACAAGCTGTAGGCAAAGATGGTTCACTTATTGATGATTTTGTATTTGAAAGAAAAGAGCAATCTCTTCATGTTCTAAATGCACCAAGTCCTGCGGCTACAGCATCTTTAGCTATAGGAGAACACATCGTAAAAGAGATTGGTTAAATCTTTTCACCAGTTTGAACGGACCATAGTTTAGAGTAGACACCTTCAATATCTAACAATGACTCATGATTACCAGACTCGACTACGGAACCATTTTCTAACACATATATGATGTCGGCATTTCTTACAGTTGAAAGCCTATGTGCAATAACAATAACAGTTCTATCTTTTTTAAGAATATCAAGAGATCTTTGAATGGCCGCTTCAGTTTCATTATCTACTGATGAAGTAGCTTCATCTAAAATTAAAATTTCAGGGTTTTTAAGTATTGCTCTTGCTATTGATATTCTCTGCCTTTGTCCACCAGAAAGTTTCTGACCTCTTTCACCTACAATTGTTTTTTCCTTTTGAGGCAAATTATTTATAAACTCATCAGCTTCAGACTTTTGTGCCGCATTCCATACTTGACTTTCTGAAGCATTTAAATCCCCATAGGCTATGTTCTCAATTACAGTTCCTTCAAATAGAAATACATCTTGGCTTACTAAACCAATCTTTTCTCTAAGAGACGAAAGTTCAATGTCTTTTAAACTATTTGAATCATAAGATATTGAACCATTATTTATTTCATAGAGTCTTAACAAGAGTTTTATTAAAGTAGATTTACCAGAACCCGTACTGCCAACAATTGCAGTAGTTTTTCCGGCTTGAATAGTCAAATCAACATTATTTAAAACATTAAAGTTTTCAACATACGAGAATGAAACATCCTTTAATTCAATTTTGTTCTTTAGTTTTTTGAATTCTATATCTCCATTACCAATTTCTGAGCTTTCATTTTTAAGTGAGAATATTCTATTGAAAGATGCCATTGCTCTTTGATATAAATCAAATGTGTCACCTAATTCTGTTAAAGGCCACAATAGTCTTTGTGTAATAAAAAGCAGCACCGAGTACGTTGCAACTTTAATCTCTCCGTCAAGAGCAAGAAATCCACCAATTAATAAAGTTGCAGTGAATCCAAATAATATTGCAACTCTGATAATTGGAATAAATGCCGCAGATAATTTTATAGCATGATAATTTGCACTTTTTACTTCATTCGAAGAGGTTTCAATTCTTTCTAATTCTTTAACTTCTCTAGTAAAACTTTTAACATTCAGAATTCCTGAAATTGAGTTTGAAAGGTTTGAATTTAAGGTCTCTATTGACTCTCTAATTCGTTCGTATCTCTGTGCAATAGTTGTGGTAAATTTGAATGAGCCAAAAATAATAATTGGTATTGGTATAAATGCGAATGTAGCAATCAATGGAGAAATATATAAAAATGTTCCTCCTATAACTATTACAGTTGTCGCTGTTTGCAATAATTTGTTAGCTCCAGTATCAAGGAATCTCTCTAGCTGATTCACATCATCATTTAGAATTGCCATCAGTCTTCCGGATGATTTATTTTCAAAATATTTCATATCCAGGCTTAAAACATTCTTAAAGGTTTCAGTTCTTAAACTGTGTTCTATATCTTGAGAAATTCCTCTCCAAGTAACTGCAGAGAGGTAATCAAATAAAGATTCAAGTCCCCAAATTATAAAAGTTAAAATGGCGAGAATGACTAATTGTCTTCTTTTATCAGGTATGCCAAGAGATGCTAAAAAAGACTCATTTCCCTCAACTACAATATCAATAGCAACACCAATCAACACTGGAGGAGCAAGGTCAAACAGCTTATTTAAAATTGAATATACAATTCCACGTTTAGCTTTGGTCTTTTGCTGTTGTGAGTAAACAAATAAATGTTTTAAGTTACTTTGAGTCATTAATTAATATTACTTAATTATTTACTAATTTTATTAATGCCGTCTCTAATTTCTTTTAATAATTGAACTTCTTTTGATTCGGATACTTCGACAGAGTCAACTTCTTCATCATCCACCATATCTTCAAAATGGTTATAAGCCTTAATTACTAAAAACATTACAAATGCGATAATTGTGTAGTTAATTATCTCACCTAAAAAAGCCCCAAAACTTCCTGACTGCATACCAGAGGATGGGTCAATATCCCCAAAAAGGCCTAAATTATCAAGGTTAGGGAGATTAATTATTAGACCTATTAAAGGTTCAATTAATCTTTTAGTAAATACATCAACTAACGATTTGAATGAAGCACCCATGACAAATGCAACACCAAGTTCAACAACATTACCTCGATTGATAAAATTTCTGAATTCTTTAATCAATTTTCCTCCAATTGTTTTTATAAATAATAGAATACATGTAATCTAAAAACCTATGAGAAAATATTTATTAACTTTATTGGCGTTAATTTTGATTTCATGCTCATCAACAGAAACATTATCAGATGAAGTTTCTATTGAATCTTCTGAAAAAGTAACTGAAGAGAGCTCAACAACTTCGACGAGCACAACAACTACTATTGTGGTAGAAGAGGCATATGCTTTAGACGAGTTTGGGTTAGAACTACTTGAACCGCCTATTGAAATGCAAGATCAGATAAAAGAATTAATGAAATTTGTTGAAAAACGGGTTGGACTTGAATTTACTTCTGATCCAAAATACCATTTTTACTCCCTTAGTGATTACCAAGAATATAATGCACTTTCTTATCTTGATGATTTTGAAGAAGATTATGAGGAGGGTGAGTGGGAGAGAGCAGTGCTTTCACAAAACATGTGGGGTTTAAATACTTTGTCACCAGATGAATTATTAAATCTTCAGGTTGAATTTCAAAGATGTTTTTCAGCAGGCTCTTATAACTTATTAGATAAAATTTTAAGGGTCCCAATTAAGAAAAATCAAAAAAAATTAAACTTATATGAACAAAGTGTTGTAGTTCATGAGTTAGTTCACTCACTTCAAGGTCAACATTTTGCTACTGATAAATGGTATGAAGAAATGGACCAACTAGATGATTTCACATACTATCCAGGAGTTGTGTCATTAATGGAGGCCCAAGCAGATTATGTCCAAGGGATTTGGACAGGTGCATTTGATGCATATGATCTGCAATCATATAACTCTCAAATTCCCAACATCACATGTAGGGTAAGTCTGCCGTCCTATTTTTACATCCCAGCCGAACTTTACTACAACTTTGGTCCAGTTTTGGCCAGAGAGATTCTTAAAAATGGCAAAATGGAAGCACTCAACACTGCTTTATATAGGTACGTAAATGATGGCTTAAATACTCTTCCAACTTCAGAGCAAATTTATGAGCCCGAAAAATTCTTTACAGATGAAAGATATGAAGAGGTAATGATAAATCTTATAGAAGTAGATGGATATACATTGGTTGATGAGGGAAGTCTTGGGTCTCTAGATTTAGTTTATTTAATGCAAGACAAGATAGGTCAAAAAAATGCCATAAATGCTGCAGTTGGTTTAGGTGGGGGAGTATGGAAAGACTATGAAGATAATTCTGGAAACCTTTTAATGACAATAAAGATTACTGGTGATGATAAAAACGAACTTCAAGAAATCAATGATGCATTTTTACTATGGGCAGATTCACAGTCAAGATTTAGCAATTCAGAATTATTTGCTGGGGGCACGCTCTACGTTGGAGAGACTAATTTTTGGATTTCTAATGATATAAACTTTATGAGAATAGTTTTATCACAAGATCTTGAATTACTAAATTCAATCAGTAGCCAATTAAGCGACTTTTAAAAAAATGAGTACTCTCTTCATTTGTCCAACACCAATTGGAAATTTAGAAGACATCTCTGAACGTGTTTTGAAAACATTAGCTACTGTTGACGTAATTTATTGTGAAGATACAAGAAGAGCAAAAAAGCTAATTGATAACTTCTCAATACCAACACCTTTAAAATCATATTTTGTTGGTAATGAAATATCTAAGGTCAGTGAAGTAGAGAATGCTCTTAGTAATGGTATGAATGTAGCATTAATTTCTGACGCTGGCACACCTCTAATTTCAGATCCAGGTAATGTATTAATTCAACAATTGATACAAAAAAATTATAATATTGTTTCTATACCAGGCCCATCAAGCGTTTTGACAGCTCTAACAGTTTCTGGTTTCGAATTGAATGAATTTCAATTTTTAGGTTTTGTTCCAAAAGCAGGAAAAGAAAAGGAAGAATTTGTTATTAAATTGATTAATTCTAAAATGCCATCAGTTTGTTTTACATCTCCAAAAAGAC
>JADHQS010000024.1 GCA_016777845.1 Candidatus Actinomarina sp.
ACTGCATTATCTATTCGTGCTTGTATTTCTGTTTCACTTGGTCCACAAGAAACAATCAGTAACAAATAAAGAATAAAATATTTTTTCACATTTTTATTATATAAAACATTGCATATTTCGTAGAACATATTGAGTAAGTTGAGTAGGTTGAGTATCTTGAGCAACTTGATTCACTTGACATTGTTATCAAATGCTTATAAAAAGTTAGAACAAATTTAGAACTGCTCACTTCTGAAGTCTGTTTTATTTACCGCTCACTGCGATATAGAGCCTGTGTATAACGAGCGTAAAATCAAACTAAATAAGTTATATTTAGCTCAGGTCAAATGGTTTGCCCTTACCTGAAAAACAAGGGGTCGGCAGTTCGATTCTGCCTCTGGCTACCATAGCTATAAAGGTTTTTCTTTACTAGCTTAAAAAAAAATAAAATGGTCACAGAAATGGTCACATTGGTATATCTAAAACCTAATAAACACTGAGGGTGTTTTCTTAAAGCTAATACCTACTAGTTAAAAAAGAAAAGATAAATAAAATTACTAAACTACCTGTAGTCATAAAAGAAGCTGTCACTTTACCTCTTATATAAAGAATTAATAAAGCAAGTAAAGCTACAGCACCTAAGATTAGTAATAGAAACATAGTGTCCATAGACATTATTTTAAACCATTTCTGAAAACTCAAATCGCAATTATCACGAATGCAGTGTAATTGATGTTGTAATTTGGCTTGGATTAGTTGCTGGATGCGGCCTAGTATTACTGTATTACATATGGGAATATTTCGATAAGAGAAATAATCCTGAAAAATATAATGAGATAGAAAATTTTGACTGGAAGAAAGGTTTAGAGGAGGAGTAAAAATGAAAATTGAAATATCAGATAAGCTATTTTTTCTATTTGCAATTATATTGCTTGGAACAGTAGTTTTTAACCCATCATCACTAGAATATGTTCTTCCTCAAATAGGATGGGTAGTTATAGTGTTTTATGATAATTGGCGAAAAGCAAGAAATTAATAAGAACATAATGGAAAACACAGATATCGTCATAGTAGTTTTAGCAATCGCAACACTCATTAATGCACGAAATGTAGACTGGAAAAGCAAAACAACTTATAAAGTAGCATCAATAACACTTACAGTTATTGCGCTCGGAGTTGCTTTATTTTCAATCTTTCTATGAAAAAAGCTTTAACTCTTTTGTTTCTTTTTGCAGTTGCCTGTGGTGGTTCAAGTGAAGAAACTGTCGTTGGAGATTCTACAACTACTTCAATTAAAGACACTACAACTACAACAACAACTACAACAGTTCAAGAATATGACATGAGTGGTAGAGTAATTCTATTTTCAAAGAATGCTCAATGCACAATACCAGAATTAGTTATTCCAGGAACAAATAATTTTTATGAGGTTAGTAAAGAATTAGGTTTGAACATTCCTAAAAAAGATCCTGAATTCTGTCTTCTTTGGTCTGATAGTATTCCTGAAAATTTTAGAGAATATCAAATAGAGGTAATGAACAAGCTTATTGATTATGTTGGTGGATACGATCGATGGGTACATGTAATTTACGAAATTGAAGCTGATAACACTGAACTTCTTAATGCATTAGATCAATTTGGTTATTTCTATGACGATAATGGAAATAAACAAACTCCTACAATAGATATTGTTTACGACAGAAGAAGTTGTCTATCAGGATTTGGAAGAAATAAAGATTGGACATTTAATGAATTTTCATTCTGTAATCAACCTTATCCATACTCAAATCCTGATGAAGAATTTAATAGAAATTTCTATGGCGAGGAAGGATTTCTATTACAAGTAATCGGTAGTTTTGTACATGAATATTACCACCATGTTCAAAGATCACACACATTTGGGAGATCAAATGCAATGGAAAATGATTGTTGTGGTTTATTCGATCCGGTTAATGCGCCAGCGTGGTATGTTGAGGGCCAAGCACAAGTATTCCCAACTTTGTTTTTTATAGATAATTTTAATGATTTTTCATTTGTTAAGAATTATGACGGAGTAGGAGCTTGCGAAAACAATCCTGTAGCTGATCCTGGTACCAAAAAAGGTAGATTTATCATAGGATCAGGTTGTAATCTTGTAGAAAAATATAACTATTTAAGAAACGATATTGTAAATAAACAAGGTGAATGCACTGAATTTACAAAACTAGAAGAATATAGAGAAACTGGAATTTGTCATTCTGATGGTTGGCAAATGATAAATTTTTATCTTGCATATATAACTTCATTTGAGACTTTATTTCTTAACCTTCATGAAGATGTTTATCAATTAGGATTTGAAGCTAGTTTTAACAAGCATGTAGGACTAAGCTTAGATGAGTTTTATAAAAACTTTAATCAGTTCATAATGGATAATCCTGTTCCTCCTGCTGGCTTTTTCCCAACAAAGCCTTTAAATGAAATAGTAGATTTCTATTCTATTAATTCGGGTTGAATGGGTTATACATAAATTACTTATAATAAGTTAGAATTGAATCCTAATTGATAGCTAAAGGATCTCCATACTCCCAAGTTACACTGTCTCCGCGATCTAATTTTTTAATTAAATTCATATCTTCCTCATCAATTGTAAAGTTAAGATCAAAATTATTACGCATTCGTTCACTCTTGATACTTTTTGGAAGTATTGCATAATCTAATTGGAGTGCCCACTTTAATAGTATTTGTGCTTCAGATACAGAATATTTAAAAGCTAATTTTTTGAATGGTGAATCTTCATCTTCTCCAGATTTATACATTTCATCAGTTTTTAGACTATTCTCACCACTTTTATGTCTCCAGGTAGAAAGAGGCACAAGACTGCTGTAAGCAATAATATCAATATTTCTTTCTTTAAGGTATGTAACAAGTTCTGGTTTTTGAGACCATGGGTGTAGCTCAATCTGGTTAGCTGACGGAAGAGGGTAACCTTTATCTACAAGTTCTTCAAGATGATCTATTCCCCAATTTGATACTCCAATATGTTTTGTTTTTCCAATTTCTTGTAACTCAAGTAAACTTTCCCATTGCTCTATCCTTCCGGTCTTGGCATGTGGGGAATGTATCAAGTACAAATCTACAAAATCTAAATCTAGATTACGGAGACTTTTTTCGATAGCTTTGAAAGTTCCTTCTTTATTTTTAATTCTGTCTATTTCAACTAACCCACCAGGCCATAATTTGGTAGTTATTGTTATGTCAGAACGTGTTAAGTCAGAGTCTGAAAATACACGCTTTAAAGCTTTTCCAACACCATCTTCATTCTTATATACAGCAGCTGTGTCTATGTGTTTATACCCATACATAATTGCAGCATATGAGATTTTCTCAGCCTCATCTGAGTTCATGTTGTATGTTCCTAATCCAATCCGAGGAACTTTAAAAGTATTACTGTTATTCATGATCAATATAACAAATATAACAGACCAAAAAATAATGGTATTAGTAGAGCAAAGCTGAGGAGAAGTATTTTTTTAGGATCCATAATTAAATATTACATTTGGTTGAGAAAAAATTCTCATTGATAAAAAAATTAAGAACAACCATAAAACTTTCTCCAATCTTTTTGTTATCCAAAGCCGGTTATATTTATAGAAAAAACGGAAAAAAAGTAAAAATTTATTCATCTTTACAAAATTAATTTACTGTAAATGCAAAAAAGAGTCCAGTTTCCTGAACTCTTTTTTTGAGGTAACAGGCTTATTACCTAACACCACAATAATCTTTTCTGTGGATAACTAAATATTTATTTATATTATTTTCTTAAATCAAAATAGGGCATAAATACTTGAAGCACTCTTCCAATAGATAGGACAATAACTAACGATGCAATACCAACTTTACCGCCCAATAGAAACCCAATTGAAAAGGCTACAAATTCTAAAAGTGTTCGAGCAGTACCAATTTTTAGTCCTAACTTCTCAAGTCCAACCATAATTCCATCTCTTGGCCCTGCGCCAAGATCCCCACCAACATATATTGCTGTGCCAAGTCCTATCAACATTATTCCTGTTATTAGGTAAGTTATTTGTATCAGTAGAGTTTGGGCAACAGGAATAATGTTGATAATAAAATCCGCTGTAAGCCCAATCCAAAATGCATCAAAAATAGTTGCTATTCCTGGTTTTTGTTTTAGAGGTATCCACAGCAATAATGAAAGAAAAGAAGTTAATATACCTGCTTGTCCATATGAAATATCAATTGTCTTAGAAATCCCATCATGCAAAACCCCCCAAGGTCCTAACCCTAGATCTGCCATGTAATTGAAAGCAACACCAATACCAATCATTGTTATTCCTGTAACTGCTTGTAAATATTTTCTCAACAATAAGGGCATACATTAATGTAACATTTTGTACTTTTTAGATTATTATTCAAATATAAATTATGGCAGATAAAGAAGTAACCGAATCTAGACGACAGGCACGTAAAAAAAAACATATGTTAAAACGAAGGGGTCGTTTAGACTTTAGAACTAACAGAACAGGTAAAAGAAAATAATTTTAATTTTTTTTATAGATACTAAATTCTAAAGATATACTTACTTTCTTATGTCAAAAAATAACCTAAGAAATATTGCGATAATTGCTCATGTTGACCATGGTAAAACAACCCTAGTAGATGGGTTACTTCAACAAAGCGGTACATTTAGTGACCATGCAGTAGTTGAAGAAAGAATTATGGATTCAGGTGATTTAGAAAAAGAACGTGGAATTACCATTACTTCTAAAAATACCGCAATTCTTTATAAAGATGTAAAAATTAATATTGTTGATACTCCTGGACATGCTGATTTTGGTGGTGAAGTTGAGAGAAGTTTAAATCTTGTTGATGGAGTACTTTTGTTAGTTGACTCAAGTGAAGGTCCACTACCTCAAACAAGGTTCGTATTGAAAAAAGCATTAGAAAAAAAATTACCAGTTATTTTAGTTATTAATAAGATTGATAAACCAGATGCAAGAGTCGATGAAGTTGTGCAAGAAACATATGATTTATTTATTGATTTAGATGCCAATGATGAACAAATAGAATTTCCAATAATTTATACAAATGCAAAAGATGGTATAGCAGTAAACAATATTGAAGATGTTCAAAAAGACTTAACTCCTTTATTCGATTTAATAATTAATTACTTTGAAGGACCTAAAACTTCAGATTCATCAAATACTCAGTTTCTTGTTACCAATCTTGCATATGACCCATATGTAGGACAGGTTGCTATAGGTCGGTTAGATAGCGGAATACTAAACATAAATGAAAAATATAGTTTGTGTACTGAAAGTAAAATAATAAATAATATCAAATTATCCGCACTATATACATTCAAAGGATTAGAAAGAACAAGTGTTGACACATTAGAGTCAGGTGACATTATTGCAATTGCAGGAATTGAAAACATAAATATTGGAGATACAATAGCTGATAATTTAAATCCTCAACCTTTGCCTAGAATAAGTGTTGACCAACCTACTGTTTCTATATTTTTTCATGTTAATAACTCACCATTTGCCGGTAGAGAAGGAAAATATGTCACCTCAAGAAATTTAATAGAAAGATTAGAAAAAGAAGTATTAAGTAATGTCTCTCTCCATGTTTCGTTGACAGAGAAAACAGATGTTTTTGAAGTTAAAGGAAGGGGAGAATTGCAAATGGCAGTGTTAATAGAAACTATGAGAAGGGAAGGTTACGAGTTTATGGTTTCTAGACCTGAAGTCATAACTAAAGACATAGATAATCAACTACATGAACCTGTTGAAAATGTATATATTGACATTCCAGAAGACTATGTTGGAACTGTTACTAAAAACTTATCAAGCAGAAAAGGCAAGATGTCTAGTTTGATGAATAATGGTTTCGGGAGAGCTACGTTAGAATTTGAAATACCTTCAAGGGGATTAATAGGATTTAGAAATCAATTTTTAACAGAAACCAGAGGTGCTGGAATCATGAATACATTATTTGACTCATATAAACCTTGGTTTGGTGATATTCCACAGCGGACATCAGGTGTGTTAGTTGCAGACCGTGACGGAAAAGTAACTACCTATGCAAGCCTAGCAATGGTTGATAGAGGTATTTTGTTTATACCCCCAGGAACTATGGTTTACAAGGGAATGATTGTTGGAGAAAGAAACAATGAAGGTGATTTGGTTGTAAACATAACAAAAGAAAAAAAGTTAACTAATCATCGTGCTTCAGGATCTGATGATACCGTACCTCTGAGACCCCCTCAGTTGATGTCTTTAGATCAGTGTTTAGAGTTTATAAGTGATGATGAATTTGTTGAGATTACTCCTAAATCAATAAGACTTAGAAAATCTGATTTAAATGTTAAAACTTAATTTTTTGATTCATTAAGAAGAAGATTTCTTTTTTGTTGAATTCCACCTTTACCACTGTAACCACCTAACTTTCCATCAGAGCGAACAACTCGATGACAAGGTATGGTTGGAGGATATGGATTTTTTCCACACGCATTAGCTACAGCCCTAGAACTATTTAGTCTCCCTATTGCAATTGCTAAATCTTTATAGGTTCTAGTTTCTCCATATGGAATTTTTGAAATTTCTTTCCAAACTTTAACCTGAAATTCTGTTCCTATTAATTTCAAATCTTTCATTATTAGATTCTATAATTAGAAAACAATGAAAACAATTGGTTTAATTGGCGGTATGTCATATTCATCTACCATAATTTATTATGATTTATTGAATAAATACTCAAACGAACACTTTGGTGACCTAACTACTCCAAAAATCATATTAAGTTCTGTAAACTTTTCTATAATTGATGAATTACAGCACCAAGGTAATTGGGAAGATCTTGGTTCTCTTTTAAATAAAGAAGCTAGATCATTAGAACAAGCTGGTGCAGAAGTTCTCGCATTATGCACGAATACTATGCATAAAGTTACAAAAGAAATGTTAGCTAACGTCTCTATACCTTTTATTCATATTGCGGAAGCTGCTGCAAAGAAGATAGCCAAGGATCAATATAAAAAACCAGCTCTTTTAGCAACTAAATTTACCATGGAAGAGGATTTCTATATTGAAAAATTAATTGAATATGGTCTTGAGCCTATAATCCCAAAAAAGGAATCTAGAGATATATTACATACAATTATTTACGGTGAACTATGCTTTAACGTTACAACAGAAGAAAGTAGAGATAAATTTATAGCTATATCCCAAGAGGTAGAAAATGCTGGTGCTGATTCAGTTATTTTAGGGTGTACTGAAGTTGGAATGTTGTTGAATGATGACAATATAAATTTACCAGTTTACGATACTGTTAAAGTTCACTGCAAAGAAATTTTTAATTATATATTGTAAATTCCAATTAATCTATGGAATAACTTTTAAAAATTGATTTTCATTAATATTTTCTTTTCTTAATGACGACAAATTAAAGTAATTATTAACGTTCAAGGAATCTTTGTAATCTATTGAACCTTTCAAGAATGAATATTTAGCTAAAGGACTAATTGCACCGAAAGCTACAAAATCATAATGTTTTGAATCACTCATATAATATTTAAGGAGAGGAGTAGAAGAGGTTATATAATTTTGTAAAACATCCATCTCTGTTAGACTTCCTTCCTCTTCATACCCTATATACCAATCTTCACTGTAAATAAAATAAGTATCAACTGTTAGATGAATGTTGATATTATTTTCTATTAATGGTGTAAAAAAAGGGTCTTGAAGTATTAAAGATTCACATTGATTTCTCTCACAATATATATACCCAGAACCTCCACCAGTTGAGTGCCCAATAACTGATATGTTTGTAAAGTCAGCTTGGTATTTTTTATCTACTAAATAATTAACCGTATCTTCAATGTCTAATGACATTTCAAACATCACCTCATATATATTGCTTGAAGCATCAGTGCCACCACTGTTGTTGATTGTCCCTGAAGGTAGATCAGTAAACATTGCTAATCCTGTATGATCTAAAGCAACAACAACATATCCTTGTGATGCTAGTTCTACTAATTGGTCCGAAGCGAAAATTTTCTCTCCGGCCCAACCATGAGTGTAAATCACAACAGGAAAGTTATTATCTGCAATAGGTACATCAATACCGATATCAAAATATGATAAATTAAGATGGCTGAGTAAAAATTCTGGTAAATTTAAATCCCAAGTTCTATTTAGATAATTAATTATCGCCACACCCCAGTCTGATGAAGAATCTTTAAAAAGCTGAATAAAATCTGTTTCTTGATTGGTTGGATAGTAAATATCTGCAAGCAGTTCACGATTTGTGTCAGGAGATAAATTGCTTAATTCATAGAAAGGTTTCGGTTGTTTTCTATCTTTATTTTCAATAAATATTTCTTGATAACCAACTGAGTAATTTTTATTTTTAATCTCAAATCTCGGAATTGGCAAATAATAAATTAGTGCTGATGAGATAAAGAAGGTAAAGAATAGAGAACCGTATAAAAATGTTTTAACTATGATATTTCTTTCTTTAAAAACATAGCTGTATTTTAAAATGTGAATAAAAGATACAAAGTATAAAAGTATGTATTGCCATTTAAAACCAACTGTAAGGAACTGCGCTAGAAATATTAATGAAGATAAGCAAATTAAGTAAAGTTGAGTTTTTTTAGATATATATCTTTTTAAAAATAACATAAAGTTTATTGATAAAACAGATATATCGAAATAATCCATAACTTGAGGATATAACGTAGGAAAATTTATAATTACATTTATGAGTTCTTCATTAAATTTTTCCAAAAAATTAATTTTATTCACAATTATCTATAACCTACTAGAGGGCGTGTTCGCTTTATATTTTGGAATAAATGAAAACTCTACTTCACTACTAAGTTTTGGGATCGATAGTTTTATTGAAATTTTTGCTTCTACGATTGCTTTATTAGGGTTATCAATTAAAAGTAACTTATCTGAAAAATTTGCTGAAAAATTAATAGCGTATTCATTTTTATTATTAGTTGTCTTTATTTTGTTTAAGTCAACGTATGACATGATAAATAGTTATAGACCAGAACCATCTTTTTATGGAATACTAATAGCCATTGTTTCAATATTAGTTGAAGGACCACTTGCATATAAAAAATTAAAAATTGGTAAAGAGTCAAATAATTCGATAATTATTGCAGAAGCTAAAGAGACGTTATTTTGTCTTAATTTATCTGTCCTAGTAATTGTTGGTGTGGGTGTTAATTATCTTACAAACTTATGGTATTTTGATCCTGTTGCAGCTTTGTTGATGATTCCATGGTTATTATATGAATTTAATCAACACAGATGATATATGAGTACAGCTATGAATAGTCATACATTCTTAGCTAAAACAATACACTGGACATTTTCTATCCTTTATGCCTATGGAATTTTTAAGCAGGTTGATGATTTAGATGAATTAAAAGATCCAGCTTTATTAAATTTTGAAATATTATTTGCATTAATATTTCTTGTGATAGTTATGCTCCGTTTTTTGTATATGAAGGATGTAAAAACTTTACTCGGTTCACATTATGAGATACATAAAGGACATTTATTCATTGCTAAAGCAACACACTGGCTTATATATTTTAGTTTGATTATGTTGCCAACAACGGGCTTATTAATAGCTGGCATTTTTAATTTAAATATTCCAGGAATGCGTATTGCAATAGGTCTACACGAATTTTCAGCTTTTCTAAGTTATATCACTATTGGAATTCATGTAGTTGCATCTTTATATTCACGTTTAAAAGGAGAAGGCGTTTGGAACGCTATGGTGCCTATATGGCAAGAGAGTAAAAAAAATGAATCTAAAATTGTCTCTACTTTAGAAACTATTGAAAAAAAAATCTATGACCAAATTGAAGAAAGATTGATAAAATAGTTTAAGTTTTGCAATGAAGCATATGTAAATATGAATAAATTTGAACTAAATGATTAAATTTTTAATTAAAGAATTAACCTCTTCACTTTTCTCAGTGTTTATCTTTCTATTTTTAATGTTTTACGTAATTAATATTTTTATTCCTGGTGATTTCTTAACACCACTTAGGATAATGATTACGCAAGAAGAGTTGGATGCTTTAAGAGCATCTTTAGGGGCTGATGATCCTCTATACCAGCAATATTTTAGATGGGTTATAAGCGTTCTCTCAGGGGAAATTACTCCAGGAGGTTTTAGACGAAGTTCTAGTGAAGCTATAACATCTACAATTATTCCAACGCTTCAAGTTCTATTACCTTCATTACTTTTAGCATATTCACTCTCAAAACTCCCAGCATTAAAGACCTCAATAGGAAGATTGTATAAAGATAAAATTTTCTCAGATGTAACAGCTACCATGCTGATTAGTTTGTTTCCTCCAATAGTTTATTTCTTTGCTGGAGACAGGGTAGAGGGCTATTATCAGCAATTATCAACTAATTTAGAATTTAAAAAGATTCCAGCCTCACTTGTTGAATTAACATCGCTTCAATTGGATATGTTTTTATTTTTATTCTTACTTGGATTGATATTATTATTTATTTCATTCATCGAATTAGCTACTTTTTCTTTTGTACCCAAAATAAAATTATTAATTGGAGCAGCACTTATCGTATTTTTATATCTTTATCTTGAACAGTTATATTTTCTTCAGATATTTTTTGAAACAAAAGTTGCAATAAAGACAATTACAGTACTCTCTGTTTTCCTTCTAGGAGAGTACATTTTAATGAATAATGTTGTAGTACAAAATATTTCAAGAGAACCACATATCCTTACGGCAAGAGCAATTGGATATTCAAGAAGACAGATATATACAAATCACATACTTAGAAACTCTTTTGGTCCCATTGCATATCGCTTAGGAATGAATATTCCGTATCTAATTGCTTCATTAGTTATTGTTGAGTCAACCACTAATTGGGGTGGTATGGGAAGTTTGCTTTATGCAACTATTACTAATCAAGATTCAAATGCTGCGATGGGCATTTTGTTTTTGCTTGCCCTTCTTGCAACATTCTTTCGTATTTTTATATCTATTGCTCATAAATTAATTGATCCAAGGCTAAGCAACAATGTATAGTTATATTTTCAAAAGCACCTATCGAAGTTTTTATGGAAAAATTGGTTATCTCTTTCTGTTTATATTAATTTCATTAAGCTTCATACATTCATATTTACTTAGTTCAGAAATCTGGCCTCAAAGTATATATGACCCAATAGTAGGTTTTGATGTTGAAATATTCCCTCATCCAACACCTCCAAGCTCAAATCATATACTAGGAACTGATCCACTTGGTAGAGACGTAATGAGTATGCTAATGGCAGGATCTAGACCGTTAATTCAATTGTCCTTATTTTCTTTTTTTATAGGTCTTTTTATCTCTTTGTTAATCGGCACACTTATACCTTATTTATTTAAGAAAATGGACCTGCTTATGAAGGAAGTTTCTTCTGGAGTTATACTCATGCCTCCACCATTAGTTTTGCTTATATTAGGTACAGGAGAGTTTGTTGATAAGCTAAGTCCAAGCATGGTTGGAGTAATTTATGGAATGTTGTCTGGAGTTGGGGTGTCTTTTCTTGTAATAAGGTCAAAAGTTTTAGAAATTGAAAATGCAGAATTTATTAAGGCTTCAAAATTGATTGGTGGATCTAGGTTCTACATTGCAACCAGGCATATACTCCCAATCGTTGTTCCTTATGCGGTAAGCCTTATGTTAACTAGTACTACATATGGAATTATTGCTTATGGATTTGCTTCTTTCTTTGGACAAGTTGGTTGGACATCGAACTGGGGGATGATGATCTACGATGCAATTACTTATGGTTCATTATTAGGAGGTATAAATTACTGGAATTTCATTCCTCCAACATTAGGATTCCTTTTATGTTCCAGTTCATTTTATTTACTAAGTGTTAGTGTGAAGAAACAGTTTGGAATCAGTATTTAATATCTATCTGTTTTACCTTGAAAGATTCTTGATAGTATGCTCTGTTTGTCTTTTACTGGATTACTTTTATTCACTTTCTCAGTTTTATAATTTGATTGAATTTCTTCAGATTCCATTTCTTCAAGTGACTCTTCAAACTCTTCAAGCAATTCTTCCATTTCAATTTCATCACCAAGTTCATCGTTGTTACTTTCGACATCCACATTTGAACTTTGTGTTTTATTCCTAGGGGAGCGGGCAAGATAATATGCTATCAACAAACTGACAAATGCGCTACCGAATGTCTCATTAGTAATTGTTCCTGTTTCTATCTGAGCAACGATTCCTGAAACAGTCGAAAAAATAATAAAGATTGCAAAAAATCTTCTAATTATGAGACCTATTGACCTATTTTTTTTAGGCTCCATGTATTACCTTTTTAATTTAATCCAGCTTTATATGTTCTGAACTTTGGACCCATAGCAGCTAAATTTTCTTTCATTTCATCAGATACATCACCTAAAATTGTCATATTTTCAAATGTTGTGATTTCACGAAATTTTAAATTAACGGGTGTACCTATTGCTTTAGTTGCTATCTCTTTAAAACTCTCTGCATTATCAAATTCTTCGATTAAAGTAGCGGTATTTGTTTCCTCATTTATATACCATTCAAACTTCTTAAGCCCATCTACGCTCAAGCTTTCAATAAATTGACATTGCTCATTTTTAATGAAGTCAATAAACTCATCTTTTGATTCGTAACTAACATCAATAATCACTCTCAATTGTCCACTATCTTTATGTAACTGCATGTTCTCCTTTACTTATATACTAGCTTTTACTAAACCTTGAAACTCATTAATAATTTGAGCTCCAATTTCATCTGTTGCATCTTTTCTATATTCTTCTAATTTTGATTTGTATTTTTCATATTTTTCCTGTGAACTATACACAGCTACAGAACCATGTGTTGTTGCATCTATTTCATACCAAGTGACTTCATCAGCAGCACCTTCATCATCCCTTAATTGTTCCAAGCCCTCTTTCATACGATCCCAATCTATATCATTTGGGTGACTCCAAACTGTGTTTACTACATATTTCATCTTTACTCCTTAAATATTTCAATATATATTTTAGCCTAAAATGATGAGCGCTTCCCTTACAAGGAAGAAGTCACAGGTTCAAATCCTGTAGCGCCCACAAGGGTTTTTCAGAAATCTTTACATATATATGTAGCCCAGACCCACACCAGACCCACATTTTGTAGAAAAACAAATTAATTCCCATTAACGTAACCTTATGGAAAATTTATTTACAATAATTGATTTAGAAACTACTGGATTATTT
>JADHQS010000025.1 GCA_016777845.1 Candidatus Actinomarina sp.
TATATTTAGTCTCTTAATGAAATTTAATGAATCGACTTTCAATTAATTTCACCTACAATCATTTCCTTAAAATACTCTCCTCTTTCCATATAATTCTTAAAATTACTAAAACTTGATCCACCACACGAAAAAAGCACAGTATCAAAATTTTTATAATTATTTTTTATATATTTTTTTAAATCTTCAAAATTTTCATATTCAACAACTAAGAAATTATTACTATTGATATCAAATTCAGAATTTTTAGGTACCATAATTTCTTTTACTTCATTTGAAAGAGATAATCTATTAATATCTATTCCCTTTAAAAGTCCGTGCATTATAAGTAGGCAATTTTTAACTTTGTAAGATGCCTTATTAACTGATTCTAAATTTGTTGACTTTGAATCATTTATAAACTTAACTCCATTTTTAGTGTGAAAAAGTTCAAATCTATGTTCTATAGATGATTGTGAAGTTAAAAAATTTAAAACTTCATCTTTGGGTATAGAAAATTCTTTACAAACATCTATAAAAATAGATACAAAATCATCAAAGTAATTATTTAAATTAAATTTTTCCTCATTAAAATTTCTAACATTTTTAGGCAATATTTCTTCTGTCTTGACTTGACTATCAACAGGTCCTAAAAAATTATATTTCTGATTAGTTGAAAAATTAAATATTTTTAATTTAGAAAATACATACTGCTCAAAAGTTTCATGCCAATCAATATGGTCTTGATAGATATTTAAAACAACTGCCATTTCAAGTTCTATTTTTTTCATATGAGTCAGTTGAAAACTTGAAAGTTCTAAAATCAAATAATCTAAATCATTCGAATCTGAGATTAAATTTAATGGTGAATTTCCTATGTTTCCAGCTGTTTTACTTTTAATATCATATTTATTTAAAATTTTATCTAATAATGTAACAAAAGAGGTTTTGCCATTAGTACCTGTAACACCTATAAGTTTTACATTATTTTTTTCACTGAATAACTCAATGTCTGTCATAATTTTAATTCCACTAGATGATGCCATTCTTAGAACTTCATGATCTTTTTTTACTCCAGGAGATACAAAAATAGTTTCTATATTGTTAATGTTTTCTGTACTAAATTTATATTTTTTATCTATATCTTCTTTGTCGTCGTGTATTAAATAGTTTTTGTTTTGAGAAATTAAATATTGTTCAATATCTTGTCCTGTTGAGCCGTATCCAAGTATCAGTGAAGACTTCATTGCCCAAATAATACATAATCTGAATAGAACAAACCTAGGCCAATAACTACAGCAATACCATTAATTATCCAAAACCTGACAATAATTGTGGTTTCAGCCCAGTTACTCATTTCAAAATGATGATGAATTGGTGCCATTTTGAAAACTCTTTTTTGTCTATATTTGAATGAAAGTATTTGTACAACAACAGAAACTCCTTCAAGAATAAAAAGAAAACAAAAGAAAAATATTAATCCATCTGCACCCAGAGCAAACAAAATTAATGGGAATAGAGAACCTAAGAAATGAGATCCTACATCTCCCATTATTATTTTTGCAGGATTTGTATTCCACCATAAAAATCCTAAACAAGCACCAGCTACAGCAGAAATTAGTAGCGAAAGTTCAACAGTTAAGAAATCATCACCTATAAAATTTGAATAATACGTTGGATGACGATAAATCCAAAAGGAGATAATTAAAATCCCTCCAAAACTAATTGCGCTACTTCCGGCAACCAATCCATCCAAGCCATCTGTAAAATTTACCGAATTTGTAATACCTATAATAAAAAATACAATTATCAACCATTTAATAATGCCTATATCAAAACCTAAGCCGCTAAAAAAGTAGAAGTTTGAATCATAATTTAAAAATATAAAATAATAAGCACTAATACAACCAATTAAAAATTGTAAAGCAAATTTTTGTGTAGGTTTTAATCCTAAATTTCTTCCAGCTTTAACCTTTAAATAATCGTCTATAAAACCTACCATTGCCATCAGAAAGGCAACTACAAAAAGTAAAATAACATTTACATTCATAGAAGTTATTTCAACTTTAAATCCTTTTCCGATAGTCCAGAAATTTATATGAGACAATGAGTAGCCAGCAATAGTGCCAAAAACGATAAATAATCCTCCCATTGTTGGAGTTCCTTTTTTATGATCATGAAAATTTACTTCTTCTTGAATTTCTTGTCCTATATTTCTAGATCTGAAAAAATTGACACCAATCAATGTAGAAAAAATGACAACAAGAAAACTAATGCCACCAGATACAATGATTCCAATCAATTTTCTAACTCCAAAATTTCTTTAGTAATTTGAACGTCGTCAAAAGGTATAAATTTATTATCGATTTCTTGATATTTCTCATGTCCTTTACCTAATACTAATAAAACTTCATTCTCTTTTAATAATTGTACTCCTTTATGTATTGCTTCTTTTCTATCTAGGATTACATCTGAACATTTATTTAGAGGAATGCCTTCAAGTATATTTTTAGAAATTTCTAAAGGGTCTTCATTTCTGGGATTATCATTTGTGATAATAACATAGTCAGCATTTGAGGAAGCCTCACCCATTTTCACCCTCTTGCCTTTGTCTCGATCACCTCCAGCACCTAATATTACATTTACTTTTTCATACTTTTTTTGAGCGTATTTAATTGCCTCTTTTATTGCACCAGGAGTATGTGCATAATCTATTATTACAGTTTTATTGTTTCGATTTATTGTTTCAAATCTTCCAGGTGGATTTACAACATATTGACTTTTATCTATCAAATCTTCCAATTCAAATAAATTCGAGTAATAAGCCATAGAAAAAGCTAACAAAAAATTTTCAATAAATTTTGGTCCTGATAGTTGAATCTGACACTCAACTTGATTACTGTCAATTGTGAATTTTAATATTTGTTCATCTATTTCTTTATATCTAACATCATTGTCATCATTTGTACCAATACTAAATGATTCGATATTTGAAGCACTTACAATTTGAGCGCTTTCAGGAGAATCAATATATACAAATTTTTCAGACACTCCATTTTGAAATAATTTTGCCTTAGCGTTCAAATAATTTTCAATTGAACCATGATAATCTAAATGATCTTGGCTCAAATTAGTAAAACCAGATACAAGAAATTTTAAATCCCCCAGTCTGTTTTGATCAAGGGCATGTGAAGAAACTTCAAGCGATACTGAACTAATATTTTCCTGTTGAAGCGAAATTAATTTAACAACATTAAACAATTTTGGGGTAGTAAGTATTTTTTCATTAGTGAATGAAAATTTCTGTTTTTCATCAATAGTTCCAATGAATAAATTGTCTTTGCCAATAAGTTGATTCAAGTAAAAAGCTGTTGTAGTTTTGCCATTAGTTCCAGTTATTCCGAAATAATTAAGACTTTTGTAATTTGGGTTTATCCCTTCAAGAATATAATTAAATATATTCTCATAATCTTCAAATCTTAAAACTTTTTCATCTTGAATATCGCTCTTATTACTTGTAATTACAAACTGTGGATTTTTATTTAAAGATGAGGAAATATATTCATTTAACTTAATACTATCATCATGATTTATGCACAAAATAGAACCTTCAACTACATCAAGTGTATGGTTCACAATTTTTGAATAATCTATATTCATACTTTTTAAGCTATCTAAATTTAGATTTTCCAATTTTTATTCTCCTGGAACTAAATAGCTTACAATTTTTTTGAATATTGGAGCGGCAGTTGAACCACCAGTCACATATTCTGTATAAGGAGAAACAGAAGCTCCCCATAATATAACGGATCCAACAATAGGTCCTTCATTTGTTTCTATAAAACCTGTAAAAGAAGTATTGAATCTATAATCTGAATACCCAACTCCTTCTATGTGTGTTCTGCTTGTTCCGGTTTTACCACCAATTGTGTAATTTTCCATATAGAGTGAGCGCCCAGTTCCATGTTCCCCTTCTACTACATTTATTAGTAAATTTTTTAATCTTTTTGATGAGTTAAAGTCAATTACTTGGTTTGGCGAATAATTAGAATACGGAGCTTTAATTAATGTTAAATCAACATTTTTACCGCCATTAGCAATAATGCTATAAGCTTTTACCATTTGCATTTGAGTAACATTTATTGAATATCCTATAGACAATGAACTAAGGCATGTTGTACATGTTTTATTTGGATCAAAACTTCCTTTAGACTCACCAGACAGCTCTATCCCTGTTCTTTTTGAAAATCCAAATTTTGAAAGAAATTCTTCTAAGTCACTAATATTTAAATCTTTTGTGGCAAGAATTGTTCCAACATTTGAAGATCTTTCAATTATTTCTTTTACTGAAAGGTTGTAGGGTTCATGTTTAAGAAAGTCTTTGTAGCACCCTTTATAACCTTTGAAATCTTTTTGACATGAGTTTTCAATTAACTCAATAGTGTCTTCAACATAGTATTCTGTTTTTTCGTCTATTAAACCTTGTTCTAAAGCCAGTCCTATAGAAAATATTTTTAATGATGATCCTGGTTCATATTGTGCCCTTGTACTAATTAAGTCAATATTTATTGATTCTTTATCTCCTCTCTCTTCAGCAGAAATTAATACTTCTCCAGTATTAGCATTTGCAAAAACAACTGAACAATTGAAAGCTTCTGTGTTTATTAGTGCTTCTTTACACAAGTTTGTAGCTAAATATTGAAGTTCAGAGTCAAGAGTTAATATCAGGTCTTCACCATGAATTGGTTGAGTAGTTTGAATATTTGCTTGTGGAATGATACTTCCATTTGGAGCTGCTTCATAACTAATTTTTCCATCAGTACCTTCTAGTGTGCTATTAAAATAAAGCTCTAATCCCTCAATCCCATAATTGTCTGTATCAACAAATCCAATAATTTTTCTTATAGATGGAGTATGGATAATCCTTTTACTTGATGGTTCTACCATTACACCATCTAAATTCCAACTTTTTATTTCCTCACCTTTTTTGTAATCAATATTTCTATCAAGATAAAAAAACCTGGAGGAATTCAGTATTTTATTAACAATTTCAGTGCTGTCTTTTTCAAGCAATGGAGACAACAGTGTGGAAACCTCTTTGATGTTTTCTACTTTATCTGGATATATTCCTATGTTAAATGATTGTGTGCTTGTTGCTATTGGTTGAAGGTTTTTATCATATATATTCCCCCTCTTAGCTTTAAGAGTTTCTGACTTTATACGATAAGACAATGCTTGCTCTTGAAAATATTCAGAGTTTGTAAATTGTAAATCGTAAACATTTTTTAGAAATAAACTACTAAAAATTGTAAAACTGCTGAAAATAACAATAAATAAACACCAATTCTTTATTTGGTTGTAATTCATTTTCCTAAAGTTCCAAGAATGTCTATTTCAACTAATTCTGAACTAATTTTGTAAGGTGATGAAAGATCTTTATTAACAATGTAAACATCGAGTTTTTTAAAATTTAGTGAATCAGAAATTTTTTCAATATTTTGAATAGAATATTTCTCTTGATATAAATTAAATGTTTGGTCTTTAAGAATTTCCAATTCAATAATGTCTTGATTTATTATTGACAAGTTGGTTGACACTTCATTTATTTTTATGTTTGTATACAAATTCCAAATAAGTGAAGAGAAAATTGAAATTACAATTATTAATAGAAAATTTTTAAGCTTCATATTTTCACCATGAATCTAAGAATCGCAGACTTTGATCTAGGGTTTTTTTTAATTTCATTATCTGAAGGCTTTCTTTTTTTATATTTACCTAGTTTGAATAGTGGAACATTTTCACAAATACATATTGCGAGTTTAGGATCGCATATACACCCTTTTGTCTCTTTATCTATAAATTGCTTTATTGTTCGATCTTCAATTGAGTGGTACGAAAGAAAAATCATAATGCCATTTGATTTAACAAAATTTTTTACTGTTTCTAGAGATTCAATTATTTCACTAATTTCATTATTTACTTCGATCCTTATAGCTTGAAATATTTTTCTTACAGTGCTTTTAGTAAATTTTGGATTTTGCCGTGGCATGGATGATTCAATAACACTTACTAACTCATTTGTTGTATGAATAGGTCTATTATTAATAATTGTTTCAGCTATTTTTTTTGAATTACTTTCTTCTCCATATTCATAAAATATTTTTAATAATTCTTCATAACCATAATCATTTATAACTTGTTTAGCAGATAGCTCTTGAGAAACATCCATTCTCATATCAAGAATTGAATCATGTTGGAATGAAAAGCCACGATGCGGAGAGTCAATTTGATGTGATGAAAGACCAAAGTCGTAAAAAACACCACTTATTGACTTAATATTATTATTTTCTAAATATTCTTTAATTTTCGAAAAACTGTAATGTTGAACATCATGTGAATCTGGAGAGTTATTAACCGCTTCTAAATCTCGATCCAGTGCTAAAAAATCTATATTATTATGATTTTTTTTGAAGTACTTAAAATGGGATCCGTATCCATATGTTGCATCTATAAATATTCCATCTGGTACATCAATGAGCAAATCAGATATTTCTGATGTCATTACCCCATCGTGTGTCAAATACTCTGCCCTGTTTGTATTCATACCCAGCTCTCTAGAACTGGCACCAATTGGAAAGTTGGGCGGAGTAAGGGTGTTCCAATTTAGTTGTCTAGAGAGCTGGCTATGAACCTATCCTTTCACTTCATTAATATTTGCAAATGCTTGGTCTGCTTCATTTTGGATTTTCTTCCAACTTCTTGTTGACCAAACTTCAACTACTGGACCTGATCCGGTAACGGTTACTTCTTCGTTGATGTCTATACCGCTATATGCACGTAGATTTTCAGGCACCTGCACTCTTCCAGCAGAATCGATTTTTACATCTACAGCGCCACTGAACAAAGCTCTTCTTAATTGTCTTGATGTTCGATCTGTAGAAGGGAGCGATGCCATTTTTGAGGCTTCATTTTCCCAATTGTCTTTTGTTAATATTTGAAGACAATTATCTTGTCCCTTGGTGATTACACAGCCCTGTTGAAGCTCTTCTCTGAACTTTGAAGGTATTACTACTCTACCTTTAGAGTCCATTGTATGTTGAAACTCACCAAGGAACACTTTATCCGCCTTTCGTGCCTTGAACCACTTTTAAACATTATATGACATTTTATGACACTCTGCAACACTTTTTGAAAAAAATTTTTTATGCTGAAATAAGGTATTCTTCCCAAGAAGGATCTGGATTGCTGCCAACAATAGTCTTAATCCAAAAATTGTCTTTTGGATTAGATGGAGGATTTTTAAGATTTAAATGTGTTTGATGTAGAAGCTTATCAGCTTTTATTAAATTACACTTTTTGCAACATGCAACAACATTTGACCACTCATGTAGACCACCTTTGGAACGAGGAATAATATGATCGACCGACTCTGCAGATTTACCACAATATTGACACGTAAAATAATCTCTAATAAATATATTTTCACGATTTAAAGCTACTCTCCTAGCAAAAGGAGCTTTTACAAAATAAGTTAAAATTCCAACTTTTGGAACAAAAAATTCTTCTTTTTCAGAGTGTAAAATTATTTCAGAATTTTTTATAGCGTTTATTTTCTTATTATGCATTAACGAAATTGCTCTTTTAAACGTAACAACAGAAAGGGGTTGGAATGTAGAATTTAAAATTAACGTCCTATGACTTAATAGGTTCATGGTAAATCTAAGCTGTTTTGATTTCTATGCTTGAAGTTCTTGACTAAGTACATCATCTTCTACTTTAGTCAATAAATTTAAAAATCTTTCTTTATCTAACTCAAATTTGGAAATATCTTCTTTAACTTCTTGAGTAACAGTATCAATTGTTTCAAAAAATGTAAGTTGTCCATTTTTCAAAGCGTCAAAAACTTCATTGTCTTCAACAGAGTATATTGTCTGACCATCAGACTTAAGTTTTACTTCTGATAAATGTTTTGTAAGGTCACCATTTTTAGTTAAATATTTCCAAGCCCTTCTAACTCTTTGAATACTCATACCATTATCTAGTAATGTCTTTATAACCCTTAAGGCAACAATGTCTCTAAATGAATAAAATTTAGGAACTCCAGGTTTTCCATCAGAAGATTGTACTGATGGAGATACTAAATTTACTTTGTCCCAGTATCTTAATTGATGAGATGTGCATCCAGAAAGATAGCATGCTTGCTTTGATGTAAAAGCATTTTTCTTCAAACCTTACTCCTAAAAAAATGATGTATATTTAATTTAATTAAATTTTTTATTTTTGTCTAGAGCTATCTTGGTTTCTTAAAATTTTAATTACTTGTTTAATGTTCCACTCTTTTACGTTTTCAGCTATTAAAAGTGATCTTGTATTTGCGACAAATACATATCCAGCAACTGCCATTACAGAAAAACCAAATATAGCTATTGCGGGTTGAATTATATAAGTACTAAACATTGTCAATAGTCCTAAAACAAACACAAAAAAAGAAATAACTGCTCTGTTTCTTGTAAATTTAGAAAGAGTAGAGTCTTCAACTGTTTTTGCTAAATCAGGATCGTCCTTCATTAACTCTTGTTCAATTTGTTTTAAAATTTCTTCTTCTTTTTTATTCAAACCCATATTTAAATCTTAATATAAAAATGAGTTAGTCTAAATTAATGGTTAATTTATTTCTTAGACATGGTGAGGTTCAAAATGAAAAAGATGTGTTTTACGCAAATCTTCCAGGATTTTATTTAAGCAGTAAGGGTAAGATACAAGCCAAAGATGCTGGAATAAAAATTAAAGAACAATTTGATATAAAAAATATTATCTCCTCTCCTCTATTAAGGGCAAGACAAACAGCAGAAATAGTAAACAGTGTTCTTAAAATAAATATAACTACATCCTATAACATAATTGAATGGGCAGGACCTAGTGATTGGGTAGGAAAAACTTGGGACGAAATTAAATCAACACAAAACTTCAAGAACGCTGACAACAGTCCATTAGATTTAACAAATACTGGAGAATCTTTAAAAAGCGTATTTGATAGATTTAATAATATTTATGAAAAATGTGAAAATACACTTTTTGTATCTCATCAAGATACGATTAGAGCATTTACTTACTATTATTTAAATGATAAAGATTTCACAAATAATAGGCCTGATCATTGTGAAATACAATATTTTAAAAATTCTAAATTATACACATACTAGGTATGTCATGTATAGTACATTAAGTGATACTTATAATAAAATAATATAAAATAAGCAGTCCTCCACCAAATGATCCGATGAATCCCAAGCTACCAACTATCGGTTCTAGGGATTTAAAAAATTTCGAATTAAAGTTTTCTAAGTAAATATCAACTATCTTCCTGCTAATTTGAAAAGAAATAAATCCATTTAAAAAAATATATACGAAACTTAAAATTGTAATCCAAGGGTTAGGAAAATTCATAATAAGGTAAAGTTAATATAATTATGAGATTTAGCAACAAGACTCGGATTTTTATATACACTTCCGTAATTTTATTATCTAGTTATATTGGCTACCTTCTTGGAAATACATTTTGCATTATCTCTGATGAAGGGAGTTGTTTATCAAGTGTTTTAACTTATGTTGGTGTAATTAATGCATTTAATTTAATTGGTATTTTTATATTGGTTAATTTATCTGAAAAATCAATAACAGAATGGAATCAAAATTTAGAAGAAGAGTGAACCAATTTCTCGCAAATTTTATCAATGTCATTTTGTACTATGTCTTTATGAAACACTAATCTAATTGATTTCTCTCCAATTAGTCCCGCATTGATTGATTCGTTATAAAAAATATCTAATAATTTATTCGGATCTTCTTCGTTTTTAATATTCAAAAATATCATATTTGTTCCTTTGTAAACAATGCTTTGTATTTTTTCGTTGTTTAGATTTACATTAAGGAAGTTGTAAACTTTTTTGGCTTTTGCATGATCTTCAAGAATACTTTCTCTGCCTTGCAAAGCGGTTTTTGCCATTGAAGCAATTACGCCAACCTGCCTCATTCCTCCTCCAAGTTTTTTTCTATATTCCCTCGCCTCCTTTATAAATTCCTTAGATCCAAGCAGCATAGAACCGACAGGTGCTCCTAGAGCCTTTGAGAAGCAGAATGTTAAACTATCACAGTAGTCCCCGTAATTCATATTATTTTTATCTTCTTGTATTGCATGCCATATTCTCGCACCATCTACATGGAGCTTCAGACCATGTTCCCTCACAATCTTGCTTAAAGATTCTATTGAATCAAAAGGTACAACCGAACCTCCAGATGCCAGATGAGTGTTTTCAATTGAAACAGTTTTGATTATGGGTTTGTGGACTTTTGACTTTAATATAAGTTTTTCTACATATTCTAAATTCAACTCTCCATCTGTATGTTCAGCATCACGAAATTGTACACGAGATAAGAAAGCTGCAGCTCCATGTTCGTAATTTTTAATGTGTGAGTCATGAGGTGTTATTACTTCTGTACCGGGGTCATTGTGAATTAATAGTGAAATCTGATTTCCCATTAGACCTGAAGAAACAAATAATCCTTTTTCGAAACCTAAAAGATTAGCGCACTCATCCTCTAAATTATTTACAGTAGGATCTTCAATATACTCATCATCACCAAGCTCTGCATTTAAAGCACTCTCTAAAACCTTCTTTGATGGTTTGGTTACAGTATCTGATCTTAAGTCATACATTAGAGAGCTGCCTTAATATTTTTCATTGCTTGTCTAATTCTTTGTTTATTTTCTACTAAAGCAATCCTAATATAGCCCTCACCAAATTTTCCGAAACCAACTCCTGGTGAGACTGCTACATTTGATTTTTCTAAAATGTCTAATGAAAATTTTAATGAATCTTTATCAAATTTTTCTGGAAGTTTTGCCCAGACAAACATAGTTGCGTCAGATTCCTGAACAATGAAGTCTAAATCTTCTAAGTGCTCAACAACTAATTCTCTTCTTTCTTTATAAACAGTTGATAATTCAAATGGATACTCGTCTAATTCTTTTAAAGCAACGGTAGATGCAATTTGTATTGGTTGAAAAGTTCCATAATCTATATAAGACTTTAGCTTTGTAACTGCTGAAACTGCATCTGCATTGCCCACAGCAAATCCTACTCTCCATCCAGCCATTGAATATCCCTTAGTAAGAGAATATAACTCAACGCAATGTTGTAAATTCTTGTCTGAAGATAAAAGTGAGGGAGGTTTATTTCCCTCAAAATATATATCTGAGTATGCAAAATCATTAACTATTAAAAAGTTATATTTTTCAGCTAATTCAACAAGACTGTCGTAAAAAATTTGATCAACAGTAAGAGTTGTTGGATTATGCGGAAAAGAAATTAATAATAATTTAATTTTTGTTTTCTTTAAAATGTCATTTAATTCTGTCAAAAAGTCTGACTTATCAAGACAATTTACTTTTACTGTATCAGCTCTTGCTATTAACGGAGCAAAGTGGTGAATTGGGTAGCTTGGATCTTGAACAACAACCTTGTCTCCGGGGTTTAAAACTGACATTAAGAGGTGCGTTAACCCTTCTTTACTGCCAATAGTATTTACAACGTTCGAATTTGCATCAAGATTAACTTGATAATTTTTTTCATATTTAATAGCAATAGCTTCTCTTAAACCAAATATTCCTTTTGATACAGAATATTTATGATTTTTTTTGAGCTTAGCTGTTTCAATTAATTTATCTACTACTTTATCGTGTGTTGGTAAATCAGGATTACCATATCCCAAATCTATGATGTCTTTTCCCGAGTGACGCGCAGTAATCTTTTTTTGATTAATTTCATTAAATAAATATTCAGGAAAATTGTTTATCAATTCATTGCTGTATTTATTCATCTAAAAATATTATCTATAGTTTCAAAAAAAATCTCTCGATTTGAATCTTTTAATATATGAATATATTCGTAGTCTAATTCACTATCAAAAAAATTTGGATTGCCAGCTTTTGAGCATAAACTTAAATTTCCTTTCGGATTCTCAATTTGAGTAAATATAGATTCTTTTTCTTCAAATAATTCTTTAGTGCCCATCCATTGATTAATTCCAATTGAATATTTTTTAATTAATTGAAGTTTTTTTTCTGAGTGTCCCCCAATAAATAAACTGATATCGTTTTGTCTAAACATATTTGAATCTACTATTTCATTTATGATTTTTTCAATGTCATTTGAGAAATTACGTCTTTTTTCGAATTTATCATCACCTGTGCCAATTCCTAATTTAAAATTTTTAATTTCAAGAACTTTGTATATAAATTTGTCAAACAATTCCTGAAATGGTCTCGCATTGATGTTTAATACACATACACCCAATCTAATTTGTCCATTAACAACTTCATTTAATTTGTTAATACCATCTATTAATTCATAAACATCTAAATCGCTACCTGCAGGGTTTTTTCCATGATCAAATAAATATATTGTATCGACGTCTAAGGACATTAATTTTTCTGTTTTAACTGTAAAATCGTTTTTGAAGAACTCTCCAGGAAGTAAAA
>JADHQS010000026.1 GCA_016777845.1 Candidatus Actinomarina sp.
TATGAAGAGAACAAAGATAAGCTTACTGCTGTTCAAGTAGATGCTGGAGATGGGTGTGTTGGTCCAGAAGGTGCCTTTACTGGTACATACGGACTTGCAAGACCATTATTTATTTATGTAAATGATGCAAAAGTAAATGATCCAGTCATCAAAGCTTTTGTCGATTTCTACTTTGACTCATTAGATCCAATTGTAGAAGCTGTCGGTTACATTCCAATGTTGTCAGACGCTGCTGCAAGACAATTAGAGTATTGGCAAGTTGTTACAGGAAAACCGCTGTCTGGTGAAATCCTAATTGATGGTTCATCAACTGTTTTCCCTATTACCCAGGCTGTAGCAGAAGAGTTCACAGCAGTGCATCCTAATGTCAACATATCTGTTGGTGTTTCAGGAACTGGTGGAGGATTCAAAAAATTCTGCCCTGGTGAAACAATGATTTCAGATGCTTCTCGTCCAATTAAAGATAGTGAAGCAGAATTGTGTGCTGAAAACGGAGTTAACTATTTAGAAGTACAAGTAGGTATTGATGCACTTTCAGTTGTTGTTCCAACATCAAATGACTGGGCTACATGTCTTACAACTGCAGAACTAACTTCAATTTGGGGTGCAGACAGCACTATTTCAAACTGGAGCCAAGTAAGAGCAGGCTTCCCTGATGTTGCACTTGACCTATATGGTCCTGGTACTGACTCTGGAACTTTTGACTTCTTCAATGAAGAGTTAACAGAAGATAATGGCGGTAGCCGTTCTGACTACACAGCATCAGAAGATGATAACGTTCTTGTAAACGGTGTATCTGGATCAGCTGGTGGTTTAGGATACTTTGGACTCGCATATTATGAAGAGAACAAAGATAAGCTTACTGCTGTTCAAGTAGATGCTGGAGATGGGTGTCAACCACCTGAAGCAGCATTTGAAGGAAATTATTTCTTAGCAAGACCACTTTTCATCTATATAGCTGAGTCTGCAAAAGGAATGTCTGCAGTTAGAGAATTCGTCGATTTCTACTTTGTAGCTATGGACGCAATTGTACCTGCAGTAGGTTATGTACCTATGTTAGCTGAACAAAAAATGGCATCATTAATGTCATGGTCAGCGTTTAGTAGGGGATAGTCACTTTAATTAAAAAATAGTAATTTGTGAGGGCAGAAATGCCCTCACAAATTAGAATAAAAATATCAAATTATGGAAAATGAAAACCACCTTCGTAGCCAACTTACAAAAACAATTACACGTCCAATTGAAAAAATTGTAAAATTTTTTATTACAGCCTCTGCTTTTGCCGCAATTCTTATATCCATCTCAATTGTTTTCACATTATTAACTGAAGCTATTAATTTTTTTCAAGATCCAGCAGTAACTTTTAAAGGGTATTTTACTGCAACTAGATGGACTCCTACTTTCCAAAATCCCGAATACGGTGTTATTGTTTTGATTTCCTCAACTCTTTATATAGCTGTTATTGCTTGTCTCATTTCTTTTCCTCTAGGGTTATTTTCAGCTATATATTTATCTGAATTTGCAACAAAAAGAACAAGAAAAGTTATAAAACCAGTCTTAGAAGTATTAGCAGGTGTTCCTACCGTAGTATTTGGCTATTTCGCGCTTAACTGGATTACTCCGAATATAATTCAGAGATTTATTCCAGGTACGGGAGTATTTAATGCTTTGTCGGCAGGTATCGCTGTTGGTATCATGATAATCCCTACAGTCGCTTCTATCTCTGATGATGCTCTAAATGCAGTTCCAAATTCTTTAAGAAATGGGTCATTAGCACTTGGTGCTACTAGAAGAATTACATCACTTAAAATTATGTTTCCTGCAGCTCTTTCAGGAATTATTGCTTCATTTATATTAGGTTTTTCAAGAGCTATAGGCGAGACAATGATTGTGACCATTGCAGGAGGGCAGTATCCTGAATTAAATCTAGATCCTAGAAGTGCAATGTACACTATAACTTCTTCAATAGTAAATGTATCCCTTGGTGACACACCTCATGGCACTACTGCTTATAATGCTTTGTTTGCACTTGGTATAACTTTATTTATTATGACTTTTATTTTGAATATAGGTTCTGATTATGTTGCTAGAAAGTACAGAAAAGAATATGAGTAACAAAGCATTTATAACCGGCAAGAAAGCTGAAAATGCTATCAAAGAAAGTTTATTCCTATTTACTTTATACATTTGTGTAACGATTGCTATTTTAACTTTGATGACCTTAATCTATGATGTACTTTCAACTGGGATTACAAGATTGACATCAGACTACGAAGTTGGCCTCATTACAAAAATACAAATTGATAATCCTGTAGATTTTTTAACATCATTGGACTCACGATATCCAGACAGAGCCGGTATCGGCCCTGCTTTTGCTGGGACAGTATGGCTTATGATAATAGTTGTTTCTGTAACATTTCCTTTTGGTACAGGAGCGGCAATATATCTTCAAGAATTTGCCCCAAAAAATAGATTAACAAGGTTTATTGAATTAAATTTAACTAACTTAGCAGGAGTCCCTTCGGTTATTTATGGTTTACTGGGGCTTGCAGTGTTTGTACGTTTAGCTGGATTTGGGAGATCTGTTCTTTCAGGTGGTTTAACATTAACGTTACTGATTCTTCCAGTTGTCATTGTGGCATCTAGAGAGGCTCTTAAAGCTGTTCCAGACACAATACGCCAGGGTGCTCTAGCGCTAGGTTCCACTAAATTTCAAGCAGTTTTTAGGCAGGTTGTTCCTTCTGCAATTCCAGGAATGGTAACCGGGATGGTTCTCGGACTCTCCAGAGCAATTGGAGAGACTGCTCCATTAATTTTTATGGGTGCTTTGACTTATGTTAATTATTTTCCGGATACCCCTTTAAGTGGTTTTACTGCAATTCCAATCCAAGTTTATAACTGGATTGGATACCCTCAGGCTGAATGGAAGGAAACAGCTTCAGCTGGAATCATTTTACTTCTAGGTTTATTATTAATAATGAATTCTTTAGCAATTTTTATAAGAAACAGATATGAGAAAGATTTTTAGTACAAATTACAAAGGAGAAAAGGAATGGAAACTAAAGAAACAATTCAAGTAAACAGTGAAAATGTATTTAATGTAGAGGACGTTTCCGTAAGCTATGGAGAATTCGTAGCTATCAAAAATGTTAATATGGACATTGCTAAAAATAAAATTACAGCTTTTATTGGCCCCTCTGGCTGTGGAAAGAGTACTTTGATAAGAACTTTCAACAGGATGAATGATCTTATATTGGGTACAAAAGTTAAAGGAACAATAAATTATCAAGGTGTTGATTTATACGACAAAATGGTTGATCCTGTTCAAGTTAGAAGAAGAATTGGAATGGTTTTTCAAAAACCAAATCCTTTTCCAAAAACTATTAAAGAAAATATTACCTTTGGACTTAAAGTCAATAACATGACTGACAATATGGATGAAAGAGTGGAGAAAGCATTAACTCAAGCTGCATTATGGGATGAAGTAAAAGATGATTTAAACAAAAATGCATTAGAACTATCTGGTGGTCAACAACAAAGATTGTGCATTGCTAGAACAATTGCAGTTGAGCCAGATACAATTTTAATGGATGAGCCCTGCTCTGCATTAGACCCAGTTGCAACAAAAAAAATAGAAGATCTTATGCAAGAGCTTGTAAAAGAATTCTCAATACTTATTGTCACACACAACATGCAGCAAGCTTCAAGAGCTTCTGATTACTGCGCATTTTTTACAACTAAAACCTCTGATGATGGCAAAAGAAGAACTGGGGAATTAGTTGAGTTTAATGAAACAACTGTAATGTTTACTAATCCTGAACAAGATTTAACAGAGCAATATATATCAGGTAGGTTCGGATGAGTTTACAAGAAAAGATTGAAAATCTTGAGACAGATTTACATGTAATGGGCACACTTGTCTTAGAGGCCTTAGTAGATGGTGTTAGAGCTTTAGAAGATAAAGATGTTAATAGAGCAATAGCAACAATAGAAAAAGACGATGAAATTGATAATGCTTACCTTAAAATTGACCAAGACTGGATTGAACTTATGGCCACCGAGCAACTTGTTGCAACAGACCTAAGACTTTCTACATCTATTTTACAAGCTAGCTTACATTTAGAGCGCCTCGGTGATTTAGCGGTTTATCTTGGAAAAACTACACAAGAAATCTTTGATTCACCTGTCCCAGAGACAGTACACTCAACTGTTGTAGAGATGGGAGATTTAGTAATAGATATGGCATCCTCTGCCATGGAAAGTTTAAAAAACAGGGACAAGGACTTAGCTTTAGTAACAGCTGCCAAGGATAATCAGGTGAATAGATTATACAACACAATGTTAGAAGAAGCTCCAAAAATCGCAGGCAACGAAGATTTGTTTAAAGGATTAATTAGACTTGTTACCTGTATTAGGACATTAGAAAGAGGTGGTGATCACGCAGTTGATATTTGTGAGTTGACACACTTTCTGGTTTCTGGAAAATTTAAAGAATTTTAATGGCTAATAAAATATTATTAGTGGAAGATGAACACAGTATTGCCGAGCCCATAATTTACAATTTAAAACGAGAAGGTTTTTCTGTAACACATGTTGATGAAGGACCTATTGCTCTTGAAATATACAGTGAAGAAAAATTTGATTTAATTATTTTAGATTTAATGCTTCCAGAAATTTCCGGATTAGATATATGTAGATCTATCAGAAAAGAATCCAATGTGCCAATAATAATGGTTACCGCAAAAGACAGTGAAGCAGACAGAGTTTCAGGTTTAGAGCTAGGGGCTGATGATTATGTTACTAAGCCTTTTTCTGTAAGAGAATTGATGAGTAGAGTTAGAGCTGTATTACGCAGAACCACAATAACAAAAACAGATAAGAATGATAAATCCATTAAATCTGGAAATATTGAAATTAATTTATCAAAATATGAAGCTAAAGTTGATGATAAAAATATTGATTTAACACCAAGAGAATTTGAGCTTCTATATGCTTTTTGTGAAAATGAAGGCAATTTATTGTCCAGAGAGCAAATTTTCGATGAGATATGGGGGTATTCTTTTATTGGAAATACAAAAACACTTGATGTTCATATTCAAAGAATTAGAGAAAAAATTGAAAAAGATCCTAGAGAACCCAAAAGACTTATAACTGTCAGGGGAGTCGGATATAAATTAGTTACTGATGGATAACAATTCAGAGAATATTGATAAATTAAAACAAGAATTTATTGCTAATGCATCTCATGAACTTAAAACGCCTGTTACTTCAATCCAACTGGCTGTTGAAACAGCCATAACTGCTTTAGAAAATTCAGAACTTGAAGATACAAGAAAATTTTTAAATCAAATTCTTAAAGATAGTCAAAGAATGACATTGTTGCTTTCTGATCTATTGGACCTTTCCCAGCTTGAAGTCAATAATCCTATAAAAGAAATAGTCAATTTGAAAAATATAGTAGAAGCTGAGATAGGATATCTCTCTGAAGAAAATAAAAAAAGAGTAAATTTTGAATCTGTAGACATTGATTTTTTAATAGATCCAGATGATTTCTCAATGATTGTAAGAAATCTGTTAAGGAATGCCTGTAATTATTCTGAGCAAAATAAAAAAATTGATGTAAATTTATTTTTTGATAACTCTGAGATAGCTCTTTCTATTCGAGATAGAGGAAGAGGTATCTCAAAGGCAGATCAAGATAGAATATTTGAGAGATTTTACAGAGTTGATAAAGGAAGGTCTAGAGCACTAGGCGGTACAGGAATTGGTTTATCTATAGTCAAGCATGCTGTAGAAAGAAATAATGGTGATATTCAAGTAAAAAGTAATCTTGGAGAAGGTTCTGAGTTCATAGTTAAATTTTTCAACACATAGTATTTAACGTTAATTTACTTTTAAATATCTTAAATTTACCCTCCGTGTAAATATGATTGCTACATTTGAATTATGGATAAATTTATAATTCCTTTTGTTGATGAAATAAAAAACTACGCTCTTGATGGATACTATAAAGAATTTAGCATTAGGACAAAGCCAGATGGATCTGTTGTTACAGATATTGATGTTTTAGTTGAGAAGAAGATAGTTAAAATATTAAAAAAAGAATTTCCAGATGATTCAATTCTTGGTGAGGAAACAGGCCTTACAAAAGGTGTAAACGACATTACCTGGATTATTGATCCTATAGATGGGACTAGAGCATTTTCACAACACAAACCTGAATGGGGAGTATTAGTTTCTAGAATCGTAAAAAATGACATTTCCACAGGGATCGTCATTTGCCCCGTTCAAGATATTTACACTGCAGTTCATAATAATGAATTGATAACTTCTTCCTTTGATTATGAGCAAATTGAAATTACTAATAAACAAGATAATGTAATTTCTTGTGAAAGTAATCTTGAATTGTTAGATAATTTTAAAAATGATAATTTTTTATTTCGTAATAGGAATCAATTCTGTAAAGATATAATATCTATAGGATTTTCTACATTTGATGCAGTCATAACTACTGCTCCTTTTGCTCACGACAGGCTTGCATATGAACCAATTGCAAAATATATTGGTGGAACTGTTAGTGCAATAGATGGCAAGCAAATACCAATTTTTGAAGAAGATGTAGTTACGCTCATATGTAAGTCTCCAGAAGTTAAAGAGGTTGTAATAAGTAAATTAAAATCATACGATAATATGCAAGAAGCAGCAAGTTGAATATTAGGTTTAATTTTTCAAACAAACACTTCCTAATTTATTAAGAGTTTTATTTTGTAAAAGTTTACAATATTTATATGAAAAAGTACCTTCTTGATAGAGAATTGTCATGGTTAAATTTTAATAAAAGGGTTTTAGATTTATCTCAGTCGAAAGATGTTTCATTAAAAGATAGACTTTTTTTGTATTCTATTACTCATTCAAATTTGGATGAATTTTTTCAGATAAGAATCTCTGGATTAATTGAACAAGTGGAAATTGGGGAATTATCTGGGTTTACTGACAATATTTTAATTGATGAATTCAACAGTATCTTTGATTCTGCAAGTAAATATATGCAGAATAGAGTTGATGTTTGGAATGATAGATTGAAAGAGGAATTAAGTGAGTTTGATTTATCAATAAAGACAATGGATCAGCTTACTAAAAGTGAAAAGATTCGACTTAAAGATTATTTCATTAACAATGTTATGCCATCTTTAACACCCTTAGCATCAGATCAAACAAAACCTTTTCCGTACATTTCAGATCTTTCGTTATCTATAGGTGTATTCCTAAAAAAAAATAAAAGAAAAGAATTTGTCAGAATCAAAATACCATCGAATCTCGGTGCTTATTGTAATGTAAATTTAAATGAGATAGTTTGGATGCATGATCTAGTTATGTATTTTGCTGATGTTATGTTTACTTCATATCAAATTGAAGAAAAATTTTGGTTCAGGATTACGAGAGACCAGGACTTAGAGTTTAGACAAAGTCTAAAAAAAGATTTAATTGATGTTGTTAAAGAAGAGTTAGAATTTCGACGACAAGGAAAAGTGTCTAGAGTTGAAATACAAAATACAGCCAGTAATTATGTAAGAAATTATTTAAAAAGAAATCTAGACCTTAAGCTCGATTTATTTATTGACTTAAGTCAACCTTTAACAGCATTCCAGATAAACAGTTTGCAAAATTTAAGAGAGTTGCCTTCATCATGGAAACGTCCAACTAGAGAATTTAGTTTTGGTGGGGATGTATTTGATATTCTTAGAAAAAAAGATGTTTTAGTTCATCATCCGTATGATTCATTTGATCAATCAGTTATTAAATTTTTAGAGACAGCATGTAAGGATACCAAAGTTATAACTATTAAAATGACTCAATACCGAACTGGAAATTCTGCAGCGAATGACAAGATAACTTCTTTGCTAGCAACAGCAGCAAGATTAGGGAAACAAGTTGCTGTGCAAATAGAGTTAAGAGCTAGATTTGACGAAGAGAGAAACATACAAAACGCAGAATATCTTGAAGATGCTGGAGTGCATGTCTCTTATGGAGATCCTCAATATAAAGCACATGTAAAAATGATTTTAGTTGTCAGAGAAGAAGACGAAAATCTTGTTTCTTATATGCATTTTGGTACAGGTAACTATAACTTTGTTACTTCGCAAAGTTATGAGGATATTGGTCTTTTTACTTGTAATGCGTCTTTAGGTGAAGATTGTGGATTAATTTTTAACTCACTGACTGCGTATGCTAACAGAGGTTTTTCAAAAAATATATTGGTAGCACCTGAGAAACTTCAAGATTCCATTTTGGACTTTATTAAAGAACAAAAAAAATTAAAGGAAGATGGTTACATATTTTTAAAGCTAAATAATATAACAGATCCATTTATTATCAGAGCTCTCAATGATGCATCTAAGGCTGGTGTAGAGATTGATATAATTGTGCGTGGTATTTGTTCTCTGAAGCCATCAAAAAAAATTAGAATCAAATCAATTCTTGGGCAATTCTTAGAGCATTCAAGAATATATTCTTTTGGAAAAGGATCGAATAACAAAATATTTATTGGTTCTGCTGATATGATGCAAAGAAATTTGAGGCATAGAATTGAAATTTTAGTTCCGATTTTAGATTCAAATGTAAAAAAAATGTTAGAAAAAATAATTTTAAAATATCTCAAAACTGACAAATTTTCTTGGTCCTTAGATGAAGACGGCACTTGGAATTTATTAAATGGTGATTATTCTATACAGGAAGATATTAATAAATCATGACACTTGAAAATATTATTGTAATTCGTCATGCTCATGCGGGTAAACGTGATCGTTGGTTTGCTGACGATTATTTAAGACCTTTAAGTCATAAAGGTAATCTTCAATCAAATAAATTTGCCAAAAAATTAAAAAATGTCGCTCCTTTATTAATATACTCTTCACCAAGATTAAGGTGTATTGAAACGGTTGGTGTATTAAGTTCAAAATCTTCTCAGCCAATTGTTGAGTTGAATCATCTTGATGAAGGCGGCTCAATTAAAAAAGCTTTAAAATTTTGCTTAGATAAGGATGTAAAAACTGTAGTAATGTGCACTCATGGTGACTTAATGTATCAATTATCACAACATATTAAAGAGAAAAAATTTGATAAAGTTAGTAAGTTGGAAGTACCTAAAGCAGGTTATTGGTGGTTAAAAGTTGAAAATAAAAAAATTAAAAAAGCAAAATTATATAAAATTTAGGACTTGATATTAAAAATATAGGAATCATAGATATTGGTGGTAATTCAGTAAGAGTTGTAGTTTTTGATAATGAAATTAATTTAATCAACTCTGAAAAAGTATGGCCACTTTTGGGCAGAGAGATTACTAAGCACAACAAGATTAGAAATAAAAAAATTAATAATTTAGTTGATTCTCTTTCATCGATTATCAAATTACAAGAGCAGTCTATTGAAACTCCAATTAATTGGAAGATTGTTGGAACAAGTCCATTTAGAAGAGCATCAAATGGAAAATCTGCATTTAAAAATGTAAAGAAAAGTCTTGATATAAATGGAGAAATTTTATCAAGTCAAGAAGAGGGTAGGCTATCCTATATTGGCGTAAACAGAATAATGCCTGATTCTAATAAGGTTGTAATTGATTTTGGAGGTGGAAGTACTGAATTTACCTATTTTGATAAAACTTATAATGTTGAAAGTAAAGATTTTGGTACTGCAGACATAAGGAATATAATCGGAAAATATCCAGTTGAAAAACATTTACAAAATATAGGTATGAAATTTTTAGAAAATCAACTTTCAAGATTAAACACCAAAGTTACTGAAAAAAGTATTATTTTTTGTGGTGGTACAGCAAGAAATTTGTATGAATATATAAATAATGGTAAAACTTTAGAAAGAAATAATATAATTTCTATCAATTCCTCCTCCCTCTACAAAGCTATAAATGATTTACGCAAATTAACAATCCAGGAAATAAATGATATAAAATTTATCAATAGGTATAGGGCAGAAGTTCTTCTGTCAGGTCTATTGATTATGAAAGCCATCTTAGAACATTTTGATTTAGTAGAATTTAAAGTTTCACCTTTAGGGTTAAGAGAGGGTGTGGCAACTACCCTAATTTAAAATAACAAGATTGACAAAATGCTAGCAATATATTGTCACATACGTTCTTAATGTTTTTCATTGTTATTATATTTATTATTATGAATCACGAAAATTATAATTTAATTTTAGATGTAGATTCTTACAAAGTCAGTCACTTTAAACAGTACCCACCTAATACAAAAAAACTTTATGCATATATAGAAGCCAGAAAATTAAACAATCATGAATTAGTTTTTTTTGGGCTTCAAGCATTTATTAAAAAATATTTATTGAACCCAATTACTCAAAACGATATTGATGAAGCTGAAAATTTTCTTACTGAACATATGGGGATTTTTAATCGTGCTGATTGGGAATATGTTTTAAAAAAACATGATGGCTATCTTCCAATAGAAATAAAATCAGTGGATGAAGGTACTGTAACAAAAACATCTCTACCTCTACTAGAAGTAACAAACACCGATGAAAAACTTCCTTGGCTTGTAACGTATATAGAAACTGCACTTCTTAGATCAATTTGGTATCCCGCAAGTGTTGCAACTATTTCTAGAGAAATTAAAAAAATTATTGCGAGATATTTATCAGAAACTACTGCAAACTTTGAAGAGCAACTGCCGTTCAAACTTCACGATTTTGGTGCTAGAGGAGTTTCAAGTTATGAATCTTCAAGGATAGGTGGTGCAGCACATTTATTAAATTTTGTCGGTTCAGACACAGTAGAAGGAGCAATGTTTTTAAAAGATTATTATGATGGAACAAATATTTCATTTTCGATACCCGCTTCGGAACACTCAACAATAACTGCCTGGGGCAAAGATTATGAAAACAAAGCACATGAAAATATCATTAATCAATTTTTACTTGAAGGTAAAGTAATCGCTAGCGTTATAGATTCTTACGACACTTTTGAAACTGCATCTAAAACTATATCTAATGAATTAAAAGAAAAGATTATCAATTCAAAAGGAACTTTTGTTGTTCGACCTGATTCTGGAAAGCTTCCAGATACAATAATTGAATTACTCAACACTTTATCTAGCGAGGAAAATTTTGGTTATACATTAAATTCAAAAGGGTATAAAGAACTTCCTTGTTATATAAGAGTGATACAAGGTGATGGAGTAGATAAAAATTCAATTGAAAATATATTATTTTCTATGAAAGAAAATAATTATTCTGCTGCCAATATTACTTTTGGTATG
>JADHQS010000002.1 GCA_016777845.1 Candidatus Actinomarina sp.
GTTTTGGTCCAAGACCAAACAGAAGAGTCAAAGAGTCAAGTGAATATGAGAATAATGGAGGTGACGGTCTTCCTGATTTTATTAAAGGATGATCGAATCAAAATTAATTCCTAATGCTTTTTTTTCAGATAAAAGTGTTGAGTCTGTAGACAATTTAAAAGACAATGTAGGTATTAAATTCATTGCGTCAATGAATCAGACTCATTCAAATGTAGTCACTTTAGTGAAATCACCAAGAGTATATGATTCTGATGGGATTTATACAGAAAAGCCAAAATTAGGATTATTAGTTCAAACTGCTGACTGCATGCCAATTCTTTTAATTGATAATAAAAGAATAGGCGCCATTCATTCTGGGTGGAGAGGCCTAAAGAATAATATAGTAGAAAAAGCAATCAAAAAATTTGATGTAAATCAATTATCAATTTCTATTGGCCCACATGCACAGTCGTGTTGCTATGAAATTAAAGAGAACGTCAAAAAGTACTTTAATGACTATACCGAAGTACGAGATGATATGTTCTTTTTAAATATGTCACAAGTCTTGAAAGATTTATCAGAAGAGCAAGGCTTTCAACTTGAAATATCATCTATTTGTACAATCTGTAACAGTTCTTACAACTCTTATAGAGAAAATAAAACTTCCAAAAGACAATTTGGTGTTATATGGAAGTAAGTAACTTAGAGTTAATTAATTTAAAAGTTGTGTCTTATGGTGCAAAACTTTTACCAGTAGTAAAGAAAAGGACAAACGAAGAAATAAAATTTTTGTATGAATTTGGATTTAGAGAATTTGGCGAAAATAGATTATCAGACTTCAATATACACAAAACATTTTATAAAGATGTTGATTATCATTTTATTGCTCCAATACAATCGAGAAAACTTAAAGAAATTCTTAAAAACTTTAAATACATACATACAATTTCTCGAAAAAAAGAAATCGATATTTTAGAAAAACAAGACACTAACTGTAATTATTTTATTCAAGTAAACATTGACAACGATCCAAAAAAAAATGGAGTACCTAAAAATGAAGTCTTTAATTTTTATGAATATTGCATCGAGAAAAAAATAAATGCAGTAGGTTTAATGACAATCCCTGATATAAATTCTGAGCCAGAGACTGTTTTTTCTGAAATGCGGCAGATAAATGAAAAATTAATGATGGATTATGGTTTTAAAGGTGAACTATCAATGGGTATGTCTAACGATTATGAGATAGCACTTGATTACGGTGCTACAATAGTTCGTATAGGAAGTAAACTATTTAAATAATGTTAGAAAAATTTCTTATCTCGATCGGATTAAAGCAGCCCGAGTCTGTTGAGGAAAGTGCTTCAACCCAAAAATCTACTGTCAGGCCATCTGGAGAAAATAGGTTTATAAATGATGAAAAAATTGGAGACATTAAGGTCCATTCACCTAAAGATGAAGTAGAAATTAAAGCTTTAAGATCATTTTCTGAAATTCATAATTTAGGAGTTGCTATAAAAGACGAATTTATAGTTGCAATGGATATCAGAGACATCCCAGATCAACAAGAGAGAAGAAGAATTTTAGATTTTGTAACAGGAATGGCTTTCATGAGCAACTCAACCATAAGATCTATAAATCGTGATGGTGTTTTCTTAATACTCCCATCAAACTCTTCATTGAGTTCTACTGAACGAGAAAGACTTCAAGATTTAGGATTATATAAAATAAATGTGTAGTATCACATATTTATTATTTCGATTATTTTACTACTCCCTTTTTGCATGGATAATTCTAAGTTGGATTCAGGTACCATATGATCATCCTATTGGTCAAATAAAAAGCGTGTTAGATAAATACTTTGAAAGAATACTTGCACCAATTAGATCTAGAATTCCTGCATTACGAATAGGTATGGCTGGGATTGATTTGTCGCCACTAATTCTTATTGTTGGATTTAATTTTATTCAACCGTATATATTAAGAGTTGTCTGTTGATTTTTCTATAGAAAAATCTAAAAATCTATCATAAACTTTGTTCTTGGAAGATTCTTTCTTAGTAATCAAATCCAAAGTAAGTGTTTCATTTGTGATGTATTTTGAAAAATTTGTTATAGTCTCGTGAACAAACTCGTCTTCAGATGAAATCGTCAATTTTATTCTATCTGTAACATCAAGTCCTTGGTTTTTTCTTTCTTTTTGGATATGTGAAACTAGCTCACGTGAGAGCCTTTCCATTAGTAAAGACTCATTTAGTTCAGTATCGAGTAATAAACTAAAATTCTCAACTATATCTAATCCCGCGACATCTTTCTTTTTCTTTAACTTAATATCAATATCCTCTACTTTTACATTTAAATTGTCAATAACAATAGAGTCTTGATCCAATAAAGATTTTTTTTGATCTTCCGTAATATTGGAGAGATATTTTGATACTTTGTTTATGTCTTTACCCAAAGTTGGACCAAGAGCTTCGAAATTTGGTTTAAACTCGTAATCAATCCAATCTTCAATATTTTTATCAATGTTAATCTCTTTTACATTGACTTCATTCATTATTAGGTCTTCTATAATTTTTAGTTGACTACTTATATTTTCACTGTCTGAAATGACAGTAATAGAGTTTAAAGGTTGTTTATTTGGAAGCTTTAATTTGACCCTTAAATTTCTAACACTTTTAATTATCTTCTTGGCAAGCTCAACACTTTCTTCTAAATCTTTATCAATTAACTTAGGATTTGATTCAGGATAATCACAATAATGTATACTCGTATTTTCTTTATCAATTAAACCCTGATATATTTTTTCGCAAATAAATGGGAGAACAGGAGCCATAGCTTTATTAAAATCAAGTAATACTTCATGTAAAGTTTTGAATGCATTAATTTTATCAATATCATCAATACCTTTTTCTTTCCAAAATCTTTTTCTATTAGAACGAACATACCAATTGGTTAATTCATCAACAAAGTTCATAAGTGGGGGGATTACTTCATAAAGATAATAATTTTCCATCTTTTCATTTACTGTTTTAATTAAAGATTGCAGTGATGAAATTATCCATCTATCCATTACACTTCTTTCCTCGACAGGAAGTGCTTTCAGTAAATCTTTATTTGAAATTTCATCAGCATTTGCATAAGTTGAAAGAAATGAATAGCTGTTCCAGAGTGGAAGTATGATATTTCTAGTTACTAACTTTACTCCCTCTTCCGAGAATTTTAGTGGTTCCCCTCTAACTACAGGTGAGTCGATTAAGTAGGCTCTTAAACTATCACCACCATATTCATTTAATAGAACCTCAGGATCTGGATAGTTCTTTAAACTTTTACTCATTTTCCTGCCATCTTCAGCTAGTATCATTCCAGTTGTAATGCAGTTCTTAAAGGCTACGGAGTCAAACAATGCTACAGCAAGAACAGTAAGCGTATAGAACCAGCCTCTTGTTTGATCTAGACCTTCGGCAATAAAATCAGCAGGAAACCCTTGCTTGAAAAGTTCTTCATTCTCAAACGGATAGTGTTGTTGGCCATAAGGCATCGCACCTGATTCAAACCAACAATCTAATACTTCCGAAGTTCTTTTATAAATTTTTCCTTCTTTTTCAATAATTAGGTCATCTAAATAATGACGATGCAAGTCAGTAACTTCTTTTCCAGTTAAGTTTTGTAATTCTTCAACAGAACCTATACATAATTTATCGTCAGGGTCATCTACATTTACCCAGACTGGAATACAACTTCCCCAATATCTATTTCTACTTATTGCCCAATCTCTAGCATTTCCTAACCAGTTGGAGAATCTTTTTTCTCCAATAAATCCCGGTACCCAGTGAGTTTCTTTATTAAGCTCAACCATTCTCTCACGTATTTTTTCAACATTAACAAACCAGGTAGGAATAGCTTTATAGATCAGTGGTGTCCCTGTTCTCCAGCAGAAAGGATAAGAATGAATCTCAGTTTTTTGACTAAACAAATTACCTCTTTCTTTTAATTGGGTCATTATTATTGAGTCAGCATCTTTTACATTTAAGCCTTCCAACTCTTTAAAAGTATTGTCAAATTTACCAGAGAGAGTTACTGGGTCGGCTATTACATCTATTCCGGAATTTTTAAGTGCGTAAAAATCACTTTCTCCGTAAGCAGGCGCTTGAGAAACTAAGCCAGATCCAGAATCAGTGTTTGTATCATCACTATGAATTAATCTAAATGCACCATCAGAATATAGATTTTTATATTCATCATATGCCGGGATATATGATGAACCAATAAGTTCACTTCCATTACATGATGATATTATTTCTATTTCAAACTCTTCTAGTTCCGCAAGCCTTTGAGAAGCAATCCAGTAAAACTCATCATTTAAACTGACACGGGAGTATTCGATATCTTTACCAACAGCAATAGCTAAGTTACCTGGAATACACCATGGGGTAGTTGTCCAAACTAAAAATTTATCACCTTTTTTTATACTATTGAAATCTTCTCTCGCATTAAGAGTAAAGTATATTGAAGGATCTTCAACATCTCTATAATCCATATTTGCTTCAAAATTAGATATCGGGGTAGAAGCAGCCCATGAGTAAGGTAAAACTTTATAGTCCTGGTAGATTAAGTTTTTTTCCCATAGTTCTTTAAAAACCCACCAGACACTTTCCATAAAGTCGATGTCCATTGTTTTATAATCATTTTCAAAATCAACCCACCTACCAATTTTTCTTGTAATTTTTTCCCAGTTTTCAGTGTTAGTTTGTACCTGAGTTCTACAAGCTTCATTAAATTTACCAATACCATATTCATCAATTTGCTGAGGATCTTCTAAATTAAGATTTTTCTGAACTTCCATTTCAATTGGTAATCCATGAACGTCCCAACCAAAGCGCCTCTCAACATAATAACCTCGCATAGTCCAGTACCTGGGGACAATATCTTTTATTACCCCAGCTAATAGATTTCCATAATGAGGACTTCCAGTTGGAAATGGTGGTCCATCATAAAATCTAAAAATCTTGTCATTTTTTCGATTGTTTAAAGATGTTTGGAAAGCATCGATTTCATCCCAATAGTTTGAGATTTCGTTCTCTACTTGAGGTAAATTTATGTTGTTCTCAACCCTTTTAAACATATCATTAGATTTTATAGTGTTTCTAGTGCAATTTGTGCCAATAAACAAAGTTTTAAATATTTATAAATTTCTATATTTTGTCCAAAAAATAGCTAATATACATTCATTAATAAAATTAATATGGCAAGAAAACTTTCAACAAATACAATAAATAAGTTCAAAAAAAAGCTTTTAGCTGAGAAAGACCAACTTACTCAAATTCTTGAACATCATCAACAAGAAAGAGAAAATATTAGATTATCCGAAGCGTCTGCTGAAAGAAGTCCAGACCCAACCTCCGCTGACGGCGGGTCAATGGCTTTTGAACTAGAAAAAGAGCTCACACTTGATGAAAATACACGACATTTATTAAACAAGGTAGAGCATGCACTAGTTTTAATCAAAAAAAAGAAATACGGAAATTGCGAAAATTGCGGTGAGCCGATTCCTATTGCAAGGTTAGAAGCTCTACCTTATTCAAGTCTCTGTAAAAATTGTGCAGCATTAATTGAATCTTAGTAAGTTTTTCTTGCCATATATATTTACAACACTTTTAGCTACCTTAGATTTATTTACTAAATATTTAATTCGAAAAAACAACATTCAGGAATATGTTGTAATTGAAGATATCTTGACAATTGATTTAACTTACAACACGGGAATTGCTTTTGGTTTGTTAAGCGATTACACAATTTTTACATATATATTGTCAATTTTTGTATTTACTTGGTTAGTTTTCCAAATTCGTGATATTAAAGAACTAAATTTAGAAAAGTTATCTTTAATATTAATTCTTTCTGGGGCAGTTGGAAATTTAGGTGAGCGAGGGTGGAATTTAATTACTAACAATGATGGAAAAGTAACAGATTTTGTTGAATTGCTATTTATTCCGAGTTTCAATCTTGCTGATACATATATATCAATTGGTATAGTGTTGTTACTATATTCGGAGATAAAAAAAGATTAATACAGAAATAGTTTTTGAAAACGATTTGTTTGTTATTTTAAACAAACCCCATGGTTTACTTGTACACCCAACAAACTCTTCGGAAGAGTATACTCTAAGAGATTTTTTGATTGAAAATTACAATATTAGTGAAGTTGGAGAGTATAAAAGAGAAGGCATTGTACATCGATTAGATAGGGTTACATCTGGACTTATAGTTTGTCCAATTAAAACTGAATCTTTCATTCAACTTCAAGCAGATTTTCAAAAAAGAAAAATTAAAAAAAAGTATAAAGCAATTGTTCAAGGTTCTTTAAGAAGTAAATCTGGTGAGATCAACCTCCCTTTGATTCATTCACAAAATAATAGAAGAAAAAGAGAAGTTGGAAAGAATGGAAGAGAGGCAATTACCAAATACAATACTATCTCCAAAACAGATTCTCATACTTTGTTAGATATTGATTTAATAACAGGTAGGAACCATCAGATTAGAGCACATTTTGAATATTTAAAGACACCAATAGTAAACGACACTCTCTATGGTGCAAAAAAAGTAGATGAATTAAATCAAAACACAATTTGTTTGCAGTCTTACAATATTGAATTCAAATTGTTTGATAAAGATTATAAATTTTCAATTAATGAACCAGATTATTTTACTTCTATAATGAACATGTAATTTTTTTAAAAAACTTTACAATTGATTTATGAGTAAATCCTTTGTACATCTTCATGCGCATACTGAGTATTCAATGCTTGATGGCGCAGCAAAAATAAATGATTACCTTAAGAAGGTAAAGGAGTTAAACCAACCAGCTGCAGCGATTACTGACCACGGCAATCTTTATGGAGCATTAGAATTTGTTCGTCAAGCAGAATCATTAGATATTAAACCAATTATAGGTTATGAAGCATATATAACTCCAGGCTCAAGATTTGACAGACCTGACAGGGACAAAAATAAAAGATATCACCTTACCCTATTGGCAGAAAATAATATAGGATATCAAAATTTAGTAGAATTAGCCAGCAAAGCATATCTAGAAGGTTTTTATTATAAACCACGACTTGATTATGACTTATTAAGAGAACATGCGGAGGGAATAATTGCTTTATCAGGATGTCTTGGAGGTGAAGTAGCACAACATTTGGCACCAGATGGTTCTAGAGAAGAGGGAAATACTGCAAATGAAAAAAGTTTCGAAAAAGCTTTAGAAAAAGCAAAAAATTATCAAGACATATTTGGAAAAGATAATTTTTTTATAGAGCTACATAACCATGGCATACCACAACAGATACAAATTTTAGATGACTTGGTAAAAATATCCACAGAGTTAGGAGCACCTCTTGTTGCAGCTAATGATTCCCATTATGTTGCAAAAACAGACTCTTCAGCGCACGATGCTTTACTTTGTGTACAGACAAATGCAACTATGGAGGATGAAAATAGATTCAAATTTGAAGGTGAGGAATTTTATGTAAAGTCATCTGAAGAGATGCGGATGTTATTTCCTGATGATAGATTTCCTGAAGCTTGTAATAATACTTTAAAAATTTCTGACAGGATTCAATATGAATTTGCTTTTGATCAAGATTACCTCCCCGATTTTCCAATCAATGATGATTCTACGAGTGTTGAAGAATATCTAAGAAATAAAGTTCTAATTGGAGCACAAGAGAAATATAAAGATGTCAGCAAAGAGGTAAGTGAGAGAATTGATTACGAACTTGAAGTAATTAACTCTATGGGGTTTGCTTCATATTTTTTAATTGTTGGAGACTTAATTGAATTTGCAAAGTCAAAAAAAATTAGAACTGGTGCTGGAAGAGGTTCAGCAGCTGGTTCGATAGTTTCGTACTGTCTGGGTATAACTGGAATTGAACCATTAAAATATGGATTAATTTTTGAAAGGTTTTTAAATAAGGGAAGGAAGTCACTTCCTGATATTGATATGGACTTTGATGAAAGATATCGTGGAGATGTTATTCAGTATGCTATTGATAAATATGGCCAAGACAGAGTTGCACATATAGTCACATTTGCAACTATCAAAGCAAAACAAGCAATAAGAGATGCAGCAAGAGTTCTAGGCTTGCCATTCTCAAGTGGTGATAAAGTAGCAAAAATGATGCCACCTATGATTCTTGGAAACACTGCCACTTTATCTGAATGTTTAAATCTTGATGAAAATAATGAAAGTGGTTATAGCAAAGAGTTTTACTCTGCATCAGAAGAATTAAGAAAACAATATTCTGATGATCAAGAAGTTAAAAAAATAATTGATATAGCGCTTGGTTTAGAAGGTTTGAGGCGTCAAGACGGGATACATGCAGCAGCAATTGTAATATCACCTGACAAAATTACTAATTTTCTCCCAGTACAAAGAAAAGGAGAAAATGCAGAAATAGTAACACAGTATGAAATGCATACAGTTGAAAAATTAGGTCTTTTAAAAATGGACTTTTTAGGTTTGAGAAACTTATCAATTGTAGATAGAACCTTAGAGTTAATTGGTGATGAAAATTTAGATATTGATAATTTAGATCTACAAGATGATAAAACTTTCAAATTATTTTCAGAAGGCAGGATGACTGGAGTGTTTCAGCTAGAAAGCAGGGTTGCTCAGTCAGTATCCAGAAGTCTAAACCCAAAGCGATTTGAAGATATCGTTGCTTTAGTTGCATTAATAAGACCAGGACCGCTTGGTGCTGGAATGCATATTGAATTTACTGATCGTGCAAACTCTCGTAAAGAAATTGAATATTTACATCCAGATTTAGAGGTCGTATTGAGTGAGACTTACGGAGTAATTCTTTATCAAGAGCAAGTTATGCAGATTGCTGAAAAAATTGCAGGATTTAATTTACAGGAAGCAGACAATTTAAGGGTTGCAATGGGTAAAAAAATTCCACAAGTTATGGAAGAACAACGTAAAAAATTTACTGAAGGTTCTTTAAAAAGTGGATATTCTGAGCAATTTGCAATAGAACTATTTGACCAAATAGCATATTTTGCAGGTTATGGATTTAATAAAAGTCATTCAGTACCTTATGCACTGCTTGCTTATCAAACTGCCTATTTAAAAGCCAACTATCCTGCTGAATATATTGCTGCTTCATTAACTGCCGTGAAAAGGGATAAAGACAGAACAGCAATATTTCTTTCTGAAGCTAGAGAACTGGGAGTCAAGGTGTCAACTCCAGACATAAACAGAAGTGCTTCAGATTTTACTGTTAACGGTAACGAAATACTCTTTGGGTTATCTGCTGTAAGAAATGTAGGGGATTTAACTTCGGAAAAAATTGTTTTAGAAAGAAATGAAAATGGAATCTATAAATCAATTGAAGACTTTTTATCAAGAATAGACTCAAGATCATTAAATAAAAGAGGCATAGAAGCTTTAGCACAAGGGGGAGGGTTTGATTTTTTTGGACATTCAAGAAAAGGAGTTTTTGATGCAATACCTGATTTAATTGATGACGCCAAAAATCTTAAAAGTAAAAAAGCAAATAACCAAACTTCATTATTTGATTTGGATGATCAATCAGATAAATTAACCACTATTAAAGACACTGAATGGACTAAGAAAGAAAAACTAGAAAGAGAAAGAGAAATGTTAGGCTTTTTTGTTAGTGAAGACCCATTAGATGGGTATGGAGAGGTGTTTAAGTCTGAATCTTCCCACTCTATATTAGAGTTACAATCATTTGAAGAGGAAGAGGAACTAAATGTTGTAATTGCTGGTTTGATTTCCAATGTGCAAAAAAGAGTATCAAGAAGGGGAAACGCATGGATTCAATTTGATTTACAAGATACATCTGGATCTGTTGGCGTATTAATTTTTAATAAACTAGTGGATAAATACAATAGCAGCATTGATGGTGAAATATATCTTAAGGTTTCAGGTACCTATGTAGGTGGTTCTGAAAACACTATTCGAGCAAGAGACATTGAAGTAATAGAGCCATCAAAAATGGTTGAAGATTTAGACACTTCACCATTAAGAATATCTGTAACTGAGCAAAAATTAGATAAGAAAAATCTCATATTACTTAAAGAATTACTAGAGAAATATCCGGGCCTCTCAAATGTTGAGTTAGAGGTCCATGGAGAACAAAACATAAAATTACTTGAATTGAAAGAAATAAAGGTTAAAAAAACTAATCAATTGAAAAATGAGATTAACACATTGCTTTCCAGTTAAGTAAACTTATTAATATGAGTTTTAACGTTGAAGAATTTATAAATAGGTATAAAGAAAGAGCAGAAGCTGTAAAAAACAGATCCATCCCTCCTGTTGGTGGAGACGATCGCATGGCATTTATCAAACAAGCTGAAACTGATTTTCAGGATTATATGATAATTGCAGATTCAGAATTTACAGTTGAAGAAGACTATTTAGTATTCAAGTATAAATTAGATTCTTAATCAAGATTTTTACTCATAGGAAAAATTTTGGTTATAACCTCTGCACACGCAACTGCTATTTCCATATGTTCTTTTTGAGTTCCATTCCCAGATCTTAACTCAATGTAATGTATCCAACTCCTAAGGGTACCATTCATATACATCCTGCTAACAGTATTTCCTTCAGGCAAGACTGCACGTGCCTGTTCTTTAGCAATTCCATTTTCAATTGCCCAATTATATGTTTCTCGGGCTTCATTAATAAGATGTTCCTGTTTTTCAATCCACATATTTGAAATTTCTTCATCATCATTTTCAATGGAGTTTTGTCTATTTTTAAGATCTTGAAGCCTCGCTTCTCTAGTTACAAATTCAAGATCTTTAACAGGATTTGCATATCTTTGAGAAAATTCTTGGAAACTAAACGATCTATGTCTTAAAATTTGCCTTGCAATGTCTCTAGTTGTTTCTATTTCAAGACATGCACTAACCATTTCAAGAGGAGACCAGTGTGCGTTTTTAATTAGATACTTTATTAGTTTTTCACTTGTTTCGGTATTTAATTGATTTGAAGGGTTTGATACTCTTGCACAAAAAGCTACCAATTCTTGAGCATTATCAATTCCTTCATTTAGAAACTCTTCAGTTGGTGTAGAATAACTTACTAATTTAACTTTCATTTATGTAACTATATTAAAATAAAAAAAATATGTTTTTATTAAGGATAATTGTTTTTTTAATACTTGTTTCTTTATTAATTATTTTGGCTTACCCTTTATTAATTATTTATGATATTTCCAGAGGTGGAAATGGATTTGGAATTTGTAATGATCTTGTAAACTGTGTTATTCCCATAACTGAAGGTCCTAGGTTATTGATTATTCTTATTGCATCATTTTTCGTACTAGTTTTTTTATTAAGAATTATTATGAAATTTATAAACTCTTTAAATAAAGAAAAATCTATTCTTTAACAACTAAAAAGATCGATATTAAGACTATAAGTACGCCAAACCAATTTAAAATATTTAAATACTCATTCGCTATTAAAATTCCAATTAGTAAAGCAAATATAGCTTCCATGCTTAATATCAATGCTGAAGTTGAAGCTTTTATTATTTTTTGACCGTACAGTTGTAAATAAAAAGCTCCAACATTAACAAATAATCCCAAAAAAACTATTGGAAATATATTTTCATACAAAAATTCAAACTCTGAAAAGGTTATTAATGGTAAACATAATACCGCTCCTGCTAACGACTGAACAAACATTAGTTGTGAAATATTTTGATTCTTTACATACCTTTCAACAAGAACTATGTGCATTGCATAAGCAACAGCACAAATTAATGTAAACAAATTTCCAAACACTTGTGAAATATCATTTATTGATATAAGTGCTATTCCAGTGAATCCAAGAAATGAATATATGTAGTTTTTTGTTTCTAATTCTGTTTTGTTAATAAATTTAGATAAAAAAGGTGTAAGTACAACATAAAATCCAGTTACAACACCTGAATTAATAGTGGATGTAGTTAACAAACCTTGTGTTTGGGTTATGTATCCTAGCCATAAAAATAATCCCATCATTAAACCTGGTTTCCAAGTTCTTTTTTTAGGTATACCACCAATTACAGCAAAAAAGAATGCTGCGATTAAATACCTTAAAAAAACAACAAAAGTTGGACTAAAAATACTTAGTAAATTTTTTACAATTAAAAAAGTTGAACCAAAAAATAATGCAGATACAAATAATGCAATTAGCGATTTGTTTTTTTCATTAATGAACATATGAGAGAACTTTAATATGTTGTATAAAATAATATTGTGGTAATAAGCAAAGATAGAAAAGTAAAAGATATTGTTAATATCTTAGAGAAACTATATCCAAAAACCCCTATTCCACTAAAACATAAGGATCCATTTACACTTTTGGTAGCAGTTGTTTTATCTGCACAGTGCACAGATGAAAGAGTAAATCAGATTACTCCAATTTTATTTGATAGTGCAGATACACCTTTAAAGATGTCAAGATTACCAATTGCTAAAATTGAAAAGATAATAAGACCATGTGGTTTGTCACCTCAAAAATCAAAAGCAATTAGTGGTTTGTCAAAAATAATAGTTAATAAGCACAACTCTAAAGTGCCAAAAAATTTTAAAGATCTTGAAAATTTACCTGGTGTAGGTCATAAGACTGCATCTGTTGTTATGAGTCAAGCATTTGGATATCCTGCTTTTCCTGTTGACACACATATACATAGACTTGCATGGAGATGGGGTTTGTCAACAGGAAAAAATGTAGAAAAAACAGAAAAAGATTTAAAAAGACTTTTTCCAGAAAGCAAGTGGAACAAACTTCACCTTCAAATTATTTTTTACGGTCGTGAATATTGTCCTGCTAGGGGACATAATTTAGAAGTTTGTATTATATGTTCAAAATTTAGAAGGAAAGAAGGATTTAAGTAGAGGACTTTTTTTATATCTAGTTGAGGTATATATTAAGTTTATGGAAATTAATGCATCGATAGCCTTCTTTTTTGGAGCTTTGTCATTTTTTTCACCTTGTGTACTTCCATTAGTCCCAGGGTATTTTGCCATATTTTCTATAAATAAAAATTCAAAAATATCGAAAATTAATGGCGCGGTTCAATTTTCAATAGGGTTTTCTATTGTTTTTGTTTCTCTGGGTGCATTAGCAAGTTCGGTAGGTTCATTTTTTAGTAGAAACGCGACAATTCTTGGTCAAATCAGCGGTGCTATCATAATTATCTTTGGTTTGGTTTTATTAATACCATCTCTTAATAAAAGATATTTTTATAGTTCCAACTATGTTGATATCAATAATTTTTCAAAATCTAAAAACTTTATAATGGGTTTTACATTCGGCTTTGGGTTTACGCCCTGTATCGGACCAGTTCTTGGAGCATTGTTAACTCTTTCATCTAAGTCTGAAACATTATATTCAGGAGTAATGTACCTAACATTATTTTCATTAGGCCTAGCTGTTCCATTTATTACTATTGCAATCCTTTCAGATCGGATTAATTTTAATAACAAAGTATTTAATAGTTTTCAAAAATACTCAACAAATGTTTCTGGTCTTACATTAATTGCATTAGGTTATTTAATATTTACTGACAGAGTTTATATTCTTGCATCATTTTTTCAAGAAATTCTCTATTTACTTAATTTAGATTGGTTAAGTACTATTTAGATTATGAAAGTTTTAAAATCATTAAATTCTTTAAATGTTGAGGGGAGTGATGCCTACACTTTCATTGGTTCACTCGTATCGAACTCTATAGATGAAAACGAATATAAGTTCTCCTATTTGTTAGGTCCAGATGGAAAAGTAAACTTTTGGTTTATATTTTCAAGACAAAATGATTTATTAAAAATTTATCAATCCGAGAGTAATTTGATTGAATTGAAAAAAGTATTAGAAAAGTACAAAATTCGTATCAAATGTGAATTAGATATTGTTAAAGAAGATGTATTTTTCGAAATTAATGAGAAAGAAGATACTCTTAGTGTAAATCCAACTAATGAAGCTGAACATCACCTTGATTGGTCTGAAGTTGAATTGGCCTATGAGCTTCCTTCATTAAAAATTATTGGATTAGGCTTATTACCTAATGAGATTAAATGGTTAGAAAGTTTTGTTGACTTTTATAAAGGTTGCTTTATGGGACAAGAACAGGCCTCTAGAGTTAAATTTAGGGGTAATCCAAGAAGAATATTAAAAACTTTACCAAATTCTACTCAAGAAATATTAAAAAAATAATTTAAAGTGACTGCAAACAACACCAGATGTAATTACTGTGGAAGAACTTTATATAAACAAGTTTCTGAAAAGTATTTCGTTTGTTCTAAAAAATGTAAAAGGTTGATAAAAAATAATACCTATATTGAGACAGTTGATTCTATTGTCTTAAAAGTTAACAGCACCAAGTGGAATCCAGTTGATGATTTGAATAAAAAAGTTCACGTAAATAAATTTGACTTTATTTCTTCTGTAAGACGTCTAATTTATTTTAAAGGATTGCTTTTAACCAAAGAGAAAAAAGAAATTAATCAAAAATCACTCATATCTAAAGTGAAAATATAGCTCCTTTATCAAATCGTTTCAATGAATATTGAACAATAGGCCCAACTGTAACAACCATCAAGATTGTACCTAGTCCATAAGAACCACCCAGCAATACCCCTACTACAAACGCAGTAAAATCGATTCCAATTCTTGTAACTCTTATACTTGGGCCTAATTTAGCAATTCCAACCATAATTCCATCTCTTGGACCTGGTCCAAGTCCAGAACCAACATAAACACCTACCCCTAATGCAAACATCACAGTTCCAAATACGAGAAAGATTAATTTTACGTACAATATTTCTGGACTGGGCAAATAATACATCGTTAGGTCGATCACGTTTCCAATAGTTAGGATATTTAAAATAGTGCCTATGAAAGGTTTTTGTCTGAGAGGAATCCACCCTAGGAGTAAAATAAAACCTGTTATGACGCCAGCAAACCCAATTTTAACCCCTATTAATTTACTAAATCCATCGTGAAACACATCCCAGGAATTTAATCCAAGGTCAGCCTCAATGGTAAAAGCCAATCCAAAACCACATAAAAAAAGTCCAATCATTAGTTGAGGAATTCTCTTAATAATTAATTTATTTTGCATTTATGAACAAGCCTTCTAAGACTAAAATGTTTTCCGGACATAGTTCGTACGTTGATTGAAATCGAAGAATTGGAATAATTCTATTATTTATATTTACTTTAATTTCATTATCATTGAGTATATTTAATATAACATTTAAAGATGCTTGCTCATCAATCCATTGATTTGAACTATTGCATATATCTTTTCCAACTTGTATTAGGGCATCAACAGAGTAATTTTCTAAAGTATCCTCACTATCAGCAATTCTTATTTGCTCTACAAAACTATCACCAAAATTATCTGTACTTAATGAGGAAAACGTTATATAAAAAATTATTGAAATGATGAAAAAAATTATGACACCAATAATTGTTTTATTATTCATATTCTATTATTGAGTAATTTTGAATTTATATATAAACGTATTCAACAAATGTACCCGGAGGGGGAGTCGAACCCCCACATCCTAAGATACTGGATTTTGAATCCAGCGCGTCTGCCAATTCCGCCATCCGGGCTTTAATAAGATTATATTTGATATGCAGATGAATGAGAGAAAATTTTATTAAGTTTAAAATGAGAGAGTGATATTCCTAATTGATGGCCACAGCATTGCATTTAGAGCCTTTTATGCGTTACCTGAAACGTTAGAGACAAAAGATGGATTTCCTACAAATGTAATTCATGGATTTCTTATGATGCTATCTAAGCTTGTTAATAATTATGATGTAGAAAAAATTATTATCACATGGGATGTTTCTAAAAAAACCTTTAGAAATGAAATATATGAAGATTATAAAGCTAATAGAAGTTCATCACCTGACAACTTTAAAATTCAAATTAATAAACTTCAAAGTCTGCTTACTAAATTTAACTTACCTCAAGTTTCGCTTGAAGGGTTTGAGGCTGATGATGTTTTAGGTAGTTTGTCGAAACTCTTTAATAAAAAGAATAAGAAAGTAACAATAGTTACAGGAGATCGAGATTCATTCCAATTAATTAGTTCCAAAACACATGTTATGTATACAAAACGTGGAATATCTGATGTTGAAATATTTGATAGCAATGTTTTTACTGAAAAGTATCAAATCAACACTAATCAATATATTGAATACTTAGCCTTAAAAGGTGACAAATCAGATAATATTCCTGGCTTACCGGGTGTTGGTGAAAAAACAGCTATATCGTTGTTACTAAAGTATAAAAAAATATCAAATATTTATAAAAATTTGGATGAATTAACACCAAAATTAAAGTCAAATTTTGAAGAATATAAAGATTTATTAAATATGAGCAAAGACTTGGCAACAATAAAGACAGACTTAGATCTTGAAATACCAACAACAAATCTAAGTGAAACTATATTTCTTGACAACAAAGTTTTGGAAGATTCTGGGGATGAAATTTCTAAATACGAACTTAATAGATTTCTTGGTGAAAGAACTAACTTAAATAAAAATGAGATTGAAAAAGATAAATTAGACATAAAATTAATGGATAAAAATATTGATTTACTCAGTATTGTATTTAATTTTGAAAACAAAAACTATTTTGTAAACAATGATGAGTTTGGTGAATTTGAGTCTTTACTAAATTTCAAAAGTATAATATCTCTTTCATCGCAAAAATTATTTAATGAGTTTCAAATTGTAAAGCATGATAAATTTATTGCATACGACTGCATGCTTTTTTTATTAGATCCAAGTATTAGACCAGACAATCTTTTAAATATTGTTAAACACCTAGACCCACAGAGTGAATTAAACAAAAAGGCTACTGTTGATGAGTATATAAAATTTTTTCAATCCAATTTTAATTCAATTAATAAATCGATTAAAGAATTCGAACTTGAAGCTACACTTCATCAACTTTATAAAGATGTAGATTTTCCAATGCTGAAGATTTTATCTGAAATGGAAAATGAAGGAATTACAGTATCAAAAGAAAAAATGAAAAAACTTTCAAAAAGCCTATCTACTAAATTAACTAACCTTCAAAATAAGTGTTACAACATTACTAAAAAAGAGTTCAATTTAAATTCACCAAAACAACTTTCTGATATATTTTTTAACGAACTGAAATACCCAGTTTTGAAAAAAACACCAAAAGGAGCTCCTTCTACTGATGCAAGCGTTTTGGAGGAATTATCAAAGAATTACGAATTACCTAAACATATTTTAAAATATAGAGAACTTGAAAAAATAAGATCTACTTATGTAGATGGCTTATTGCCAGAGGTAAGTAATGATTCAAAAATACATACTCATTACAACTTATTCGGTACGACAACAGGCAGATTGTCATCAGAAAAGCCAAATTTACAAAACATACCAAACAAGACAGAGTTAGGACAACAAATTAGAGATTTCTTTATTTCTAAACCCTCTATGAACTTCATCCTTTCAGATTATTCTCAAATTGAGTTGCGGGTTCTTGCGCACCTAAGTCAAGACTCAGAAATGATAAAAATATTAAATGAAAAAAATTCAGATATACACTCTGAAACTGCTGCAAGAATATTTAATCAACCACTTAATGAAGTTAACTCTGAAATGAGAAGAAAAGCTAAAGAGGTTAACTTTGGATTAATTTACGGGATGGAATCATTTGGTCTTTCCAAAAGTTTAGATATATCTCAAAAAGAAGCTAAGAAATTAATAGATGCATATTTTGATCAATTTCCTAAAGTAAAAAGATTCCTAGAAGAAGTAGTTTCTAATGCTGAAAAAAATACATACACAAAAACTTTGTTCGGAAGGACAAGATATATCAGAGAACTGGCTTCTTCAAATTTTCAAATGAAAGCAATGGGTAAGCGAATCGCTATGAATGCACCAATTCAAGGTACAGCATCAGATATTATGAAAATTGCCATGATAAAAGTTCGTGCTGCACTTAATAGTTTTGATAATGCCAATTTATTACTCCAAATACATGATGAAATAGTGATAGAAACTAAGAAAAAAGATGTTGATAATGTTTTATCAGTTGTTTCTAAAAATATGCAAAATGCAGTTAGACTTGATGTACCTTTGTATGTAAATACAAAAATAAATACATCTCTTGCAAATTTTAATAAATAGTTTGTAAATATCACAGATATGTTATTCTTATTGACGCAACACTATGATTGGAATAAATAATACATATGACAAGTAATAATGAAGAGAACTCATCTCCTTCAAATGTCGTCGAACTACCTGAAGATATAAAACCAGAAGATTTTCCAGAACTTCTTGAACAAACTCTAGTTACTTTTAATAAAGGAGATGTTATTGAAGGAACTATTGTTAGAGTAGACCGCAATGAAGTAATGGTTGATGTTGGATATAAATCAGAAGGCGTTATCCCTTCAAGAGAGCTTTCAGTAAGAAAAGGTGTAAACCCCAAAGAAATTGTTAATGAGGGTGAAAAAATCAAAGCTTTGGTCTTAGATAAAGAAGATGATGAAGGAAGATTAATTTTATCTGTTAAAAGAGCTGTATATGAGAAAGCATGGGGAGATATTCAAGAAATCTCTGATAGCAATAAGTCTATAAAAGGAACTGTTATTGAATCAGTAAAAGGTGGACTAATTGTTGATATTGGAGTTAGAGGGTTCTTGCCAGCGTCACTTATTGATGTAAGAAGAGTTAAAGAATTGACATCTTATATAGGTGAAGAAATAGAAGCAAAAATTCTTGAACTTGATAGACAAAAGAACAATATCGTTCTTTCAAGAAAGGCTCATTTGGAAGAGGAAATGTCAGAAGAGAGACAAGGTTTTCTCGATGATTTACAAGTTGGAGATGTTAAAGAGGGTAAAATTTCATCTATTGTCAGTTTTGGAGCTTTTGTTGATATTGGCGGAATGGATGGATTAGTTCATGTGTCAGAACTTTCATGGAGACATGTTGAAAATCCAAATGAAATTGTAAAAGTAGGAGATTCAGTCACAGTTAAGGTTTTAGAAATAGATAATGATAAAGAAAGAATTTCTCTATCTATTAAACAGGTTAATGAAGATCCTTGGCTAGATTTTGAGCTCCACTATAAAGAAGAAGATGTTGTAGATGGAGAAGTTACAAAAGTTGTTCCTTTTGGTGCATTTGTTACTATTGGCAAAGGTGTTGAGGGATTAGTACATGTTTCTGAAATATCCTCACATAAAGTTGATTCACCAGAGTTAGCTCTTGCTTTAGGGCAAAAAGTCAAAATTAAAATTACAGAACTAGACATTGAGAAAAGAAGAGTAAATTTATCAATTAAAAAAGCTGATCCCAATTGGAAAGAAGTAGAAGAAAATAAAGACAAGCCAAAAACTCATTCATCATCATCCAATGAGGAGACTCCAAAACGTCAAACAGTCGAAGGCGTTGATGAGTCTTTAGAGAATATCCTTCAAGAATTAAAAGAAAGAGGAATAGGTAACTCGTAATATATTCTTTTTATGCTTAATCTTTAATAATGGCAAAAAAAGTTTATATAATCACTGGCCCAATAGGCAGTGGTAAATCAACTGCAATTAAGTATTTAAAAGATAAAGGTCTTAATACAGTTGATCTTGACAAAGTTTCTAACGATATATTAAATTCTAATCAATCTATTGCTTTTTTAAAAAAAGAATTTCCCCAAGCACTTGTTCAAAATGGTGTAAACAGAGCAATTTTGGCAGATATTGTTTTTAAAAATAAAGACAAATTAACAATTCTTGAAAATTATTTACATCCAAAAGTACTAATTGCCTTACAAGAGATAATACATAATACCGAAGACGAATTATTTGTAGAAGTTTCAGCACCTAAAAATATATATAAAGATTTTGATTGTATAGTAATTTATTCACAAGTTGATACCAGAATAAAAAGACTTCAGGAAAGAGGAATGAATTATGAAGATATTCAAAATAGAATAGCAAATCAAAAAGATGATGATTGGTGGAAGAATTTAGGCATTGTTATAGAAAATGACAATTTGAATGACTTACATCTCAATTTAGATAAAATAATAAATCAAAATTCGTAGCCTTAGTAGTTTTATTGACATTTTATAAAAGAGTTATAATTTGTTATGAATAAGTTTGAAGTAGTTTCTGAATTTCAACCAAAAGGTGACCAGCCAAATGCTATAAAAGAATTAAAAAAAGGTTTAGAACAAAATATTTCCCATCAGACCTTAAAAGGAATTACTGGCTCAGGTAAATCTGCGACAATTGCATGGTTGATAGAGGAGTGTCAACTTCCTTCCTTAGTATTAGCCCCAAATAAAGCTTTAGCAGCACAACTAGCAAATGAATTTAGACAGTTTTTTCCAAAAAATAGGGTTGAGTATTTTGTTTCTTATTATGACTATTACCAACCTGAAGCATACGTTCCTCGTACAGATACATTTATTGAAAAAGATGCAAATATCAATGAGGAAATAGATAGATTAAGACATTCTGCAACAAGCGCATTATTACTGAGAGAAGATGTAATTGTTGTGGCTTCTGTTTCGTGTATTTACGGGCTAGGTTCTCCTATAGAGTATAGAAATAAATTAATTCCAATTATTAAAGGTGAGGAGTTTGAAGTTGATAATCTTCTTTTGCAATTAGTAAAACAACAATATGTAAGAAATGATCTAGTAGTTCAAAGAGGATCTTTTAGATTGAAAGGGGATACATTAGATATATTTCCTGTCTATGAAGAAACTATTTTTAGAATAGAATTTTTTGGTGACGAGATAGAGAACATCTCAAGAATTGACCCAATTACTGGTGAGATTTTAGAAAAGCTGACTGAACTAGCAATTCTTCCTGCATCACATTATGTTATATCAGACGAATCAAGAAAAAGCGCTTTAAATCAAATTGAGAAAGATATGTTATTACAAGTTAAAAAATTTAAATCAGAAAACAAGCTCTTGGAAGCCCAAAGGATTGAACAAAGAACCAAATATGATTTAGAGATGCTTTCTGAGTTAGGTGTTTGCTCGGGAATAGAAAATTATTCAAGATATTTCGATGGGAGAAAGCCTGGTCAAGCTCCATTTACTCTCTTAGATTTTTTCCCAAGTGATTTTCTGATGGTTGTAGATGAAAGCCATATAGCTATACCACAAATTAGAGGACAATACGAGGGAGATAAATCAAGAAAAACAACACTTGTTGATTACGGTTTTAGACTACCTTCCGCATTAGACAATAGACCTCTTAAGTTTGAAGAATGGGAAGATAAAGTAGATAAAACAATATTAGTTTCTGCTACACCCGGTAAATGGGAGAAAGAAAACTCAGAAAAATTCGTTGAACAGGTCATCAGACCAACAGGACTATTAGACCCAAAAATAGTAGTAAAACCTACTGAAAACCAAATACAGGATTTACTTCTAGAGATAGAGTCAGTTGTCAATAATGGAAATCGTGTTTTAGTTACTACATTAACTAAAAAAATGAGTGAGGCTTTAAGTGATTATTTACTAAAGGCTGGTATAAAAACTAGATATCTTCATTCAGACATAGACACTCTTGAGAGAATAGAAATACTTAGAGATTTGAGAAAAGGTGAATTCGACGTATTAGTAGGTATAAATCTTTTGAGAGAGGGGCTCGATTTACCTGAAGTTCAACTAGTAGCTATTTTAGATGCTGACAAAGAGGGTTTTTTAAGATCTGAAACTAGTTTAATTCAAACTGTAGGTCGAGCTGCTAGAAATCAAGAAGGATATGTAATAATGTATGCTGATAAAATAACTGATTCAATGACGTTTGCTATAAATGAAACTGAAAGAAGACGAGGCATCCAACAGGAACACAATCGAGTTAATAATATAACACCTAAAACAATTCAAAAAGAAATAACTGATATTTTAGAGTTAGTTGAAAAAACAAGAGGAAGTAGCAATATAAGTATTAGTAAATCAAAACTTAATTTAAATGAAGCTTCAAAGACTGATTTAATTAAATTATCCAAAAATATTGAAAAAGAAATGAATTTAGCTGCCGATTTATTAGAGTTTGAGCTTGCTGCTAGATTAAGAGACGAGCTTAAAGAACTTAAAAAAGAAATTAATAATTATTCAGAATGAAAGAAGAAATACTTAAAGTAAGAGGAGCAAAGGAACATAACCTAAAAGATGTTTCAGTTGATATTCCCAAAAATAAACTAGTTGTTATTACTGGATTATCTGGCTCAGGAAAATCTTCTCTTGCTTTTGATACAATCTATGCAGAGGGTCAAAGAAGATATGTAGAAAGTCTTTCTGCCTATGCTAGGCAATTTTTAGGCCAAATGGAAAAACCAGATGTCGAAAGCATTGATGGTTTGTCTCCTGCAATCGCAATAGATCAAAAAACTTCATCTCGCAGTCCTAGATCTACAGTTGGCACTGTGACAGAAATTCATGATTATTTGAGGCTTTTATGGGCTCGAGTCGGAATCAGTTACTGTCCGAGTTGCAACAATAAAATAGAGAAACAATCTGTAAGTTTCATAGTAAAACAAATTATGAATTTAAAAGAAGGAACAAGTATAGATATATTAGCGCCAGTAGTTCGTTCACGTAAAGGAGAATTCGAAACATTGTTTAAAGATTTGCAAGCACAAGGTTTTTCTAGAGTTCTTGTTGATGGTGAAATAATTCGATTAGATGAAGCAAAAAGATTGGATAGATATTTTAATCATGATATCTCAGTTGTAATTGATAGAATAAAAATTAATAAAACTCCAGGAAGAAGGCTTCCACAATCGGTTGAAACAGCACTGGAATTAACATCTGGATTAGTTGATATAAGAGTTGATAGCAAAATTACTACTTACAGTCAAAACTTAGGTTGTTTGAAATGCGGTACTTCATTTGACAAGCTTGAACCAAGAGATTTTTCTTTCAATTCTCCATTTGGAGCATGTGGGTCATGTAACGGCTTGGGAGTAAGTTACGAAATTGATGAAACTTTGTTGATTAAGAATTTTGATCTGTCTATTAATGAAAATGTATTTCCCGATATGTCAACTCGAAAATATTTTAGAGCTCAAATTCATGGTGTTTGTGAGCATTTTGATATTCCTGTTAACGAGCCATACAAAAATTTAACTAGAAAACAAAAAGATATTTTATTATATGGTTCAAAAGGTGAAAAAACTGTAATTAGATATGTCAACAGATTTGGAAATTCAAGAATTTGGCACAAACCTTATCGCGGTATAGTTCCAACATTTAAAAAAAATTATGAAGAAACTTCCTCCGATGCTGCAAGAGAGTATTACAAGCAGTTCATGCGAGAACTACCTTGTGGTGATTGCGATGGTGAAAGATTAAATATTAGATCAAGATTGGTTCAAGTTGAAAATATAACTTTAGGTAAATTTAACAACCTTTCAATTAAAGAAGCTTCTAATAAAGTAGAAAGTTTTAAACTCACAGGAAGTGATTATGAAATCGCAATTCCAATTATTAGAGAGATTAAGGAAAGATTAAAGTTTCTAAATGAAGTTGGATTAAGCTACCTTCAATTAAGCAGGGGCGCAGCAACACTTTCTGGTGGAGAGGCTCAGCGTATAAGGCTTGCAACTCAAATAGGTTCAGGACTAACTGGGGTACTTTATGTATTAGATGAACCATCAATCGGTTTGCACCAAGCAGATAATATAAAACTTATAGATACACTGTTGCGCTTGAGAGATTTAGGAAATACTGTTTTAGTAGTTGAACATGATGAGGAGACGATGAAAAGCTCTGATCATGTTATTGATATTGGCTGGGGAGCGGGTGAACAAGGTGGTGAGATTGTTGCTGAGGGATCATGGGAAGAAATTTCTTCAAATATTAAATCCGTTACTGGTCAGTATTTATCAGGTAAGCAAGTCGTGCCTTACCCTTCAGTTCGCAGAAATGGAAAAAATGAAAATATTGTCATTAGAGGTGCGAAAGAAAATAATTTAAAAAACTTAACTGTAAATTTTCCTTTAGGGAAATTTATATCAGTTACAGGAGTATCAGGTTCAGGAAAGTCTACATTGATTACAGATATTTTATCAAAATCTATTCAAAATGAATTTTCAAAGAATTTTATAATGCCAGGACTCCACAAGAGTGTTTCTGGTTTAGAAAATATTGATAAGCTCATTGAAATTGACCAATCACCAATTGGACGTACCCCAAGATCAAACCCCGCTACGTATTCTGGAGTATTTGACCAGATAAGAAATTTGTTTTCCTTAACTGAAGAATCAAAAATAAGAGGTTATAAACCTGGTAGATTTTCTTTTAATGTCCCTGGTGGTAGGTGTGAATTTTGCAAAGGAGATGGAAATATCAAAGTAGAAATGTATTTTCTTCCTGATATTTATGTTATATGTGATGAGTGCAACGGTACTAGATTTAATTCTGAAACTTTATCTATTAGGTGGAAAGGCTACAACATAGCTGAGATTTTAAATTCAACAGTTGAAAATTCTTTAAACATATTTGAAAATCAACCCTCAATTTATAGGATTATAAAAACTTTAGATGATGTCGGACTATCTTATATAAAGCTAGGTCAGGCTGCAACAACATTATCAGGTGGTGAAGCACAAAGAGTTAAATTAGCAAAAGAACTGAGTAAAAGATCTACAAGTAAGACTGTCTATATATTAGATGAGCCTACAACAGGTCTTCATTTTGCTGATGTCCAAAAATTACTTGAAGTCTTGCACATGTTGGTTGATAAAGGTAACACTGTTATAGTCATTGAACATAATTTAGATGTAATAAAAAATTCTGATTGGATTATTGACCTTGGACCTGAAGGTGGTGACAATGGCGGCACTATAATTGGTGAAGGTACTCCAGAAAGTATTTCTAAAAATAAATTTTCTCTTACAGGTAAACATTTGAAAGAAGTTTTAAATGGAAAAAATTAATTTATATGAAATTCCAAATAAACCAGGTATATATATTTTCAAAGATGATTATGACGAACCTATTTATGTAGGAAAGGCAAAAAATTTAAGGAAAAGAGTACCCTCATATTTTAATAAAAATACTTCTTGGAAAACCAAACGACTTACATCAGAAGCGAAATCAATTTCATTTGTTGTTTCCCAAAACGAAGCGAATGCATTATTAGCGGAATATTCATTTATTCAGGAATTTAAACCCAAATACAACATTCAATTTAAAGATGATAAATCTTACCCATATGTAACAATTACAAATGAAGAATGGCCAAGGGCATTTGTTTCAAGAAATATAAATCATCAAAATGTTAATTTTGGTCCTTTTCCGTTTATAGGAGCTGCAAAAAGATCCTTAGATCATTTAATAAATATTTTTCCAGTTAGAACATGTACAAAAAATACATTTGAGAGACACCAAAAATTAAATAAACCATGCTTGCTCTATGAAATTGATAAATGCTCAGGGCCTTGTGTAGATTTAGTTAGCAAAGATGAGTATCAAAATCTATTGAGTAATTTAAGTGAGTTTTATAAAGGAAATTCAGATAATTACATAAATGAAAAAATTAAAGAGATGAAAACACTATCAAAAAATCAAGAATATGAAGAAGCAAACAAAGTAAAAATTACTCTATCGCATTTGGAAAATGCAAGAGTTAGTCAAACCCTTATGACTTCAAATGATAAAAATGTCGACGTGATTGGTATTGATATTGGAAGGTTTGATGTTGTTTTATCATGTTTACTAATTAGAAATGGAAGAATTGTAGGTGAAGTAAAAAATAATTTTGAACCAATGGATGTTCAAGACTACGAAAACTATCTTCCAAAAATTATAATAAATTTATTTGAAAAGAATATGCCATCAAATGAAATACTAGTAAGCCATGAATTTCCTTTATCTGAAACTATTCAAAAAGAACTAGAAAAAAAATGGGATAAAAAAATAACTCTCACTAATCCAAAGAGAGGTTGGAAAAAAGATTTATTACATACTGCAGTTGAAGATGCAAAAGAATTAAGAAGAGTAGCAGATCTTAAACGTAGATCTGATCTTGAATTTAGATCACTTTCACTAGAACAACTACAACACAAACTCAATCTTAAAAAAATACCCTACAGAATAGAAGCATATGACATTTCAAACCTTGGAGATAAGTTTAGAGTTGGCTCTATGGTGGTAATGGAAGATGGTATTTCCAAACCTTCAATGTATCGTAAATTTCACATCAGGTCTTTTAAGGGACAAGATGATTTTAGATCAATGGAAGAAGTTATATTTAGACGTGTAAAACGTTTAATTAATAATGAAGAAAAAGACCAAAGTTTTCGAAGATATCCAGACTTAATCTTAATCGATGGAGGTAAAGGACAATTATCAAAAGCAAAAAGTGTAATTGATTACTTTAAATTAGACATTGATGTAATTGGTATTGCTAAAAAAGAAGAAGAGCTTTTTACTCCTAATAGAAAGTCTTCAATAGTTTTAAATTCTAATTCTGAGGCACTATTTATTCTTCAAAATATTAGAGATGAAGCACATAGATTTGCCATACAAGAAAACAGAAGATTGAGACTTAAAGATTTAGATATTGAATCTATGTTTGAGATTAAGGGGGTTTCAAAATTTTCTATCGATATGTTATTAGAAAAGTATAAGACGTTAAACAAACTTTCATCTGCAAGTTATGAAGAGTTGTCTAACCTAATTGACGAAAAACAAGCATCAAAAGTTTATCAATACTTCAACAAATAACTCGGTAGAAAATTATTTTCCCAATCATTAGATATAGGAACTAATATGAAGTTGAAAAGGAATTAAATGGCATCTAAAAGACCAGAAGTATTATTGTTAGTCGGAATGTCGGGTGCTGGTAGGTCAGCAAGCTCAAATGTATTTGAAGATTTAGGATATTATGTAATTGAAAATTTACCAGCAGAATTAGTAGAATCTGTAGTCCAATCAAATGATGTTACTGAAACAAACAAGCAACTTGTATTAACAATTGATGCTAAAGACACTTCCGCCCAAGAAGAATTAAAAATCAGTTTAGATAAATTAAGCCAATCCGGAGTTTTAACCAGAATAATTTTTCTTGATGCTGATAATGAAACGCTTATTGAGAGATATGAAGAAAATAGACGTCCTCACCCCATGGGTATGGATTCTATCTCACAGTCTGTAAAATCTGAAAGAGATTTACTCAAACCAATTAGAGAACTTGCTGATCAAGTAATTGACACTACAGATATGAATGTTCATGAATTGAGAAAAAGAATAATTGAAGGCTTTCAAGGAAAAGCTTCTAATCAGGACTTAAAAATTTCTGTAACTTCATTTGGGTTTAAAAATGGAACACCACGAGATGCTGATCTTGTATTTGATGTAAGGTTTCTTCCAAATCCACACTGGAGAGAAGAACTAAGAGCCTCTACAGGGCAATCCCCAATGGTAAGAAACTATGTCCTTTCATTTGAAGACGCACAGGTTTTTTTAAATAAAGTAAAAGATATGATTGAATTTTTACTTCCCAGATTCACTTCCGAAGGAAAATCATATGTTGGAATAGCTATAGGATGCACTGGAGGAAAGCATAGAAGTGTTGTTATGACTGAAGAAATAGGTAAATGGCTTAAAAACGATGGAAAGGACTCTGTAGTCATACATAGAGACATGAAGGAATCATAATTTGTCAAAATTAGACAATTTAGGCAATGTTTTAATTAGATCTGATTTAAATGTTCCAATTAAGAATGGTGAAATAACAGATAATTTTAGAATAATAAAATCAGTTGAAATTCTTGAAAGTATTTTAGATAAGTCAAGAACAGTTACATTTACCAGTCATATGGGCAGACCTAACGGTAAAGATTTAAATTTATCTCTACGGCCTGTAGCTGAAAGCATGTCAGATTTTCTTGGTAAAGAAGTTTGCTTTATTGAAGAAGTATTTGGTGAAAAAGTTGAAGAACAGATTGAAAAATCAGAATCTAAAATATTTCTCTTAGAAAATTTAAGGTTTGAAAAAGGGGAGATTGAAAATGATAAGGATTTCTCTAATCAAATTACTAAACCTTTTAATTCATATATATTTGATGCATTTGGTGCAGCCCACAGAGAACATGCATCAGTGGTTAGCTTTGGTGAAAACTTAGATTCGTTCCAAGGCCCTTTAATGGATAAAGAAATACATGAATTAGACAGATTGTTAAATAATAGTGAATCTGGTTACGCAGTTCTGCTTGGTGGAGCAAAAATTTCAGACAAACTTAATCTGATTGAAAAGCTTCTGCCAAAAGTTGAATATCTTATGGTTGGTGGAGGAATGTGCTTTACTTTATTAAAAGCTTTAGGACATGAAATCGGGAAGTCATTACTAGAAGAGTCATTTATTTCAAAGGCAGAGGAGCTTCTTAATTCAAGATTTGGAAAAAAAATAATATTACCTATAGACTTTGGTGTTGCTGAATCATTAGATAGTTCAGTTAGAAAAAATGTAAAGTTAGAGGATTTTAAAAAGAATCAAATAGGTGTTGATATTGGTCCTCAAACTGTTTCCAATTTTAGAACATTACTAAAAAAATCAAATAATATTTTTTGGAATGGACCTATGGGTATTTTTGAAAAAGAGGCGTTTAGTTATGGAACTAAAGAAATTACTAAGATTATTTCTGATTCATCTGCATATACATGTATTGGTGGAGGGGATTCTGTAAGTGCAATTAATAAATTTTCTGATAAAAAAAACTTTAATCATATATCTACAGGTGGTGGAGCATCTTTGGAATATCTTGAAGGAAAAAAATTACCAGGGGTAAACAAATACAAATCACTTATAATTTGATAATGAAAAAAATAATAATTGGAAACTGGAAATTAAATCTTGATCATTTACAAGGTATTCAATTACTACAAAAAATAAATTATTCATTAGATAAGAATATAGAAGAAAAAATAGACATAGTCTTAGCACCATCGCACACTTCATTGAGATCTTTACAAACTGTAATTTCTACGGATAATCTTAAAATTAAAATTTCATCACAAGATGTATCTACCTACAGTGATGGAGCATTTACTGGCGAAGTGTCAGCAATTCAGCTTAAAAAATTAAATATAGATTATTCAATTGTTGGTCATTCTGAAAGAAGACTTCATTTTAATGAAACTGACAATGATGTGAACATTAAATTAACCAGATTATTAGAAAATGAAATAATTCCAATTTTATGTTTTGGTGAAAGCCTAGAACAAAGATCAGAAGGTTCATATTTAGAGTTTATTAAAAATCAAATAAATGAAGGTTTGAAAGGTGTAAGAAAAGACAAGGTTAATAAGTTAGTACTAGCTTATGAACCTATTTGGGCAATTGGCACTGGTGAAGTTGCATCTATAGAAAATATTGTTGAAGTATTAGATTTTGTTAAGGACTTAGTTTCTGATAAGCCTTACTTTTCAGATGAAAATGTAAAGTTGATTTATGGTGGAAGCGTCTCTCCAGATAATTCTTCTGAAATATTAAACACTAGTATTGTAGACGGTGCATTAGTTGGTGGAGCGTCTCTAGATGCAGATAAATTCGTTGATATTATCAAATGTGTTAATTTATGAATCTTGTATTTATACGACACGGACAGAGCCTTTGGAATTTAGAAAATAAATTTACAGGATGGGTTGATATAGACTTATCTGAAAGAGGTGAAGTTGAAGCAAAAAATGCTGGTGTTACCTTGATTGATAATAACTTCTATCCAGAAATCTGTTTTACTTCTTATTTAAAACGATCAATTAATACTGCTTCACATATTATTGAAAGTTATAAAAAAATGAATATTACTTTTGAAAATGTGAAAAAGTGGGAGCTTAATGAAAGGCATTATGGAGCTCTTCAGGGTTTAGATAAAATTGAAACAGCAAAAAAATATGGACAAGAACAAGTACAAATATGGAGAAGAAGTTTTGATACACCACCTCCTATGGCAGAGCAAAATTCGGAACATGATCCAAAAACCCATGAATTATATAATGATATTGAATCAAGGTTACCATTAGGTGAATCTCTAAAAGATGTTGTTTCAAGGGTTGTTAAGACCTACGAACAAATATTAGCAACAGCTAAAGAAAAGTCCGTTTTAGTAGTAGCCCATGGCAACAGCATAAGAGCTATGGTTAAATTGCTTGATAATTTATCTAACAAAGATATAGTGGACGTTAACATTCCAACTGGAATTCCACTTGCATATAATATTTCAGATAATAATATTGAAAAAATTGGTTATTTAGGTGACGAAGATGCAATTAACAATCTAACTAAAGAAGTTGAAATGCAGTCAAAGATAACTGAAAAGAAAGGTTAGTGTTAATAATATGGATACAATTACAGCAGTTTTAATCAGTGTGCATGTTCTTATATCTGTGGCTCTTATTGGATTAGTTTTGTTGAATAGCGGTAAAGGTGGTGGTTTATCAGATATGCTTGGTGGACCCGGCTCATCTGGAAATATAGGTCAAACATTAGCTGAAAGAAATCTTGGAAGAATCACTGCATTAGTTGCACTTTTATTCGCTGCAACCACATTGTCTCTATTCTGGTTTTTAGATTAGGTTTGCGCGGGTGGCGGAACTGGTAGACGCGCAGGATTAAGGATCCTGTGGGGTAAAACCCGTGGAGGTTCGAGTCCTCTTCCGCGCACAAACAATGAATAATAAAACAATAGCAATTATCAATGATTCAGAAGTTACTGCTGGATCTCTTCCGGATAATATAATTTCAATTAACGCTTGGGATATTAATTGGGATGATCTTTCTTTAGACGATAATTATATAATTTTGGGTGGTCATATGGGGTCGTATGATGATCAAAAGTTCACTTACCTCCAAGAAGAAAAACAATGGCTAAAATATGCAATAAATGCAAATTCAAAAATTTTAGGAATATGTCTAGGTTCTCAATTAATTGCAGACGCAATGGGAGGTTCTGCGTTTTTATCAAAAAATATAGAGTTTGGATTTAAAAATTTAGAATTCCTTATTGATGATTCTTTATTTGATGATTTTAAAAATACTAAAGTTTTTTCATGGCATAGAGACACTTTTAATATTCCCCCAGAAGCAACGCTGATTGCTAAAACTGAATATCCACAAATTTTTAGTATAAAAAATTCTTTGGCACTGCAGTTTCACCCTGAGATAAAATTAGATCTTTTTGAAAATTGGTATGATAGTGACTTATCCAAGGAAGAATTAGCAAATTATGACGTACATTCAGAATTAAATTATTTAAAGGACAACTTCCAACAACTCGAAAAATCTATGCATAATTTTTATAACAAATGGATTGCATTTAATCATTGAGAACAGATTCTACATAATTAAGCAAAGCTTCATATCTTTTATAAATATCATTTTGATTAAGTATGTAGTTTTTTGTTTCTAGGTCCATAGGTGTATAAATACATAATTCCCAAAGTTTATTTATCCTATTATCTCTATCTACTACAAATTCTGCGATAGTTGTATTTAAGCCTTGTTCAATTAGTTTTGCCGTCATTTTTTTAATATTTTTTTCTAAAATATCAAGTTCATTTACATCAGGTGGTAAACCCACATCATTATGTTCGTTAACCTTGCAAAGAGGGTATTCATTTTCTATGGTGATTTCTTTTACTTTGTATAAATTTATACATTCAATTACAACAAGCTGTTCAGCATTAGATATATCTTGATGCTCTAAAATTTCTACTTCAGATACAATTTGGCCAAGTTCCTCTATATTTCTTCCAACTAAAAAGTTTTTTGAATTAACTATTGAATCTCCAATTAGTAATAAATATCTTGGTTCAAAAACTCTTAACGCAGCAATTTCACCTGGGAAATAATTTATACCAGCAGCAAAAAATGGAATTTCAACTAACATTTACCTGTTAAGTAGCATAAAATACTTTTGGAAATAATGAGAATTGAAGACGAAATAAAATTAACATTTGATGATGTTTTAATCAGACCTAAAAGAAGTACATTAGTATCAAGATCTGAAGTACAGCTTGAAAGAGAATTTAAGTTTAAACATACATCTTTAATGTGGTCGGGTGTACCTATAGTTTCTGCAAATATGGACACAACAGGAACTTTTGAGACTGCTATATCGTTACAAAAACATAAAATGATTACATCAGTGCATAAGTTTTACACAAATGAAGACTGGAAACAATCAATTAACAAATTAGACCCAAACTATATCGCAGTTACTGTGGGCCAATCTGATGAAGACATGCAACTTGCAAAAAATATTTTTAAATTAAACGATTACATAAAATTCTTATGCATTGATGTTGCTAATGGATATAGAGAAGATTTTATTAATGCAGTTAAAAAGTATAGAGAAACTTTTAAAGATAAAATTATTATTGCAGGTAATGTTGCTACGAGAGAAATGACTGAAGCCTTAATTCTCGCTGGTGCAGACATTGTAAAGATTGGTATAGGTCCAGGTTCAGTTTGTACAACTAGAAGTGTTGCTGGAGTTGGATATCCTCAACTTTCATCTATCTCTGAATGCTCTGATGCTGCACATGGTCTAGGTGGACACGTTATGGCAGATGGAGGGTGTAAATTTCCAGGAGATGTTTCAAAAGCTTTCGGTGCTGGAGCAGATTTTGTTATGTTAGGTGGTATGTTTGCTGGACATGAAGAATCTGGTGGTGAATTAGTTGAAGATGATGATGGTGTTAAATACAAAGATTTTTATGGAATGTCCTCTACAAAAGCTCAGCAAACTTATTATGGAGATTTAGCAGAGCACAGAGCTCCAGAAGGAAAAAAAGTAAGATTAAAATTTAAAGGACCTCTTGATAACACAGTACAAGCAATTCTTGGAGGAGTTCGGTCAGCATGCTCCTATGTAGGTGCTAAAACTCTTAAAGATCTTCCAAAATGCACTACTTTTATTAGAGTTACTCAAACTACTAATGAAGTTTTTACTACATTTGAAAATAATTGAAAGTAGAAATTTATACTAAAGATCAATGTATTTGGTGCGACAGAGCAAAGGATTTATTAAACTCTCACTCAATTGATTTTAAAGAATTTGATCTTTCTAATGATGCTGAAAGAGTTAAATTCTATAAAAATATTGGTGACAACGTAAAAACTGTACCCCAAGTCTTTATTAATGATACAAGAGTTGGAGGATATCAAGACTTGAAAGCATGGTTAAATGGCTAAACAAGACTCATCAAAAACTGTTTTTCTAGCTCTTTCTGTAAATTTTTTTATAGGCCTAATTAAATCTTTTGTGGCATTTATTACTGGCTCAAGTGCTATGTTTTCAGAAGCCGTACATTCATTTGTTGACTCTTTTAATCAATTTTTACTGTGGTTTGGTATTAAGCAAACTAAAAAAAGCAATCCTAAACTTTATCCTCTTGGAAGAGGACGAGAAGAGTATTTTTGGACTTTAGTAGTAGCTGTTTTAATATTTACAGTTGGGGGCTTGATTTCTTTAGAACATGGTATAGACGCTTTAAGCCATCCGAAAGAATTAGATAATCTTTATATATCAATATCAATTCTTTCAATCTCAATCATATTAGAAACTTATGTATTAATTAAAGCTGTTAAGAAGCTAAGAGGTAATAAGGAAAAAAAACCAATTCTAAAATTACTTAAAGATTCAAATGATGGTCCATTAATTGCAATAGTTGTCGAAGACTTTGCTGCTACATTAGGATTAATTTTTGCTCTAATTGGTACATTATTAACTTACTTTACAAATAATTCAATTTATGATGCTATGAGCTCAATTTCCATTGGAATACTATTAATGATTTCAGGTATATTTCTAGGTTACGAAATGAAACACTTGATTACAGGTGAAACCGTAAATAAAGATGTTTATAAAATAGTTGAAAATGCTTTATCGAAAGAAAAAGGCGTTAAAGAATTAAAAAGCATCAAAATAGTATCTATAGGTACCGATAAATATCTTGGAATTGTAAAAGTAGATTATCTTGATTCATTCACAGATTTAGAAATTGTAGATTTAAATAAAAACATTGAAGAAAGTGTAAAAATAAATGATTCTAGGTTTTCACACTTATACTTAATTCCTGCTTAAATAAAAATATGTTAATAGAAAAAAATCATCTTACAGAAGATCAAATAGAAATAACTCAAAACTGTGGTACAGAACCACCTTTTTCAGGTGAGCTTTTAAATGAAAAAAGAAAAGGTACATATATATGTGTTGTATGTAAAGATGTATTATTTGATTCAGATACAAAATATGACTCAAATTCTGGATGGCCAAGTTTTTTTGATTCCATAGCTGATAAAGTATCAAGAAAAAATGACTTCTCTCACGGGATGAGTCGTATAGAAATTAATTGTAAATCTTGCAACTCGCACCTTGGTCATGTATTTAATGATGGCCCATTACCTACCGGGGAAAGATATTGTGTAAATTCATTAAGTATGGAATTTAATTCTGATGAGTGAAATATATATAGATAACAATTGCAAAGTATGTTCATCATATGGAAATTGGATAAATAAGAAAAATAATAATTTGAAATTATATAATCAAAAAAATTTATCAGAAAATGAAATAATGCTTGATACTTTAGTGTTTAAAAAAGAAGAAAATGTCTATTATTTTTCTGACGCGGTGATTATGTCAATTGCATCTCTAGGCGGTTTTTATAAATCAATTTATATTTTGAAGTTATTTCCAAAACGCATGAGAGATTTCGTTTACAATATATTTGCTAAAAATAGACATATAATTTGAAAATATTAAAAAAGATTAAAAACAGTAATCTTTTTAAATCCTTCATTATCTTTTCTATATTTAGATTTTTTTACGGATTTTTTATATTATTTTTTTCTTATTTCTTTACTACAGAATATGAAGACGGCATCTACTTTACGGTTCTTTTCTTATTATTAAGTGTTATATTTTCTAGATTTATTTTTAAAAAAATAAAAGTAAAATTTAATCTCTAAAATTACCGAAATTTAGAGGAATTTCAATTTTTGATTCTTTAACAAGTTGAATTACTTCTTGCAAATCGTCTCTTTTTTTACTCGTAACTCTTATTTGTTGATTCTGGTATGAGCATTGTATTTTTTTATTATTTTCTCTAATCAGTGCAATGATTTTTTTTGATGAATCTTGATCTATTCCTGATTTTAAATTAAAGAATCTTTTAACTTCTGATGGTGTTGTTTCATCTTTAAAATCTCCCAAAAACTTAACCGATACATTTCTTTTAGCAAACTTTTCTTTCAAAACCTGTTCTGCTGCTGCCATCCTCTCAGATGTACTGCTCTTCAATGTTATTGTATTTTCAATATATGAAATAAAAGTTCCAGTATCTCTAAAATCGTATCTATTTGATATTTCTCTATGCGCTTGGTCAACAGCATTTACAACTTCTTGTTGGTTGTATTCAGACGATATGTCAAATGTTGGCATAGTTAAATATTAACTATTTATAAACCTATTTGCTATATATATACCTAATAGCGCCATTGATATAGAAAGGAGTACTGAAGACAGAATATAAAGTATCGAATACAAATTTCCATTGTTTTGCAATGTTAGAACGTCAAAAGAAAATTGTGAAAATGTTGTGTATCCTCCAAGTAAGCCAGTTAAAAGAAAAAAGTTAAAATAATCACTTCTTTGTTCTTCAATAGAAACTAGGATACCAAATAGAAAAGAACCGAGCACGTTAACAACGACAGTTCCTAATTGGCCAATAACATATAGATTAACGATAGTATTTGTTCCATATCTTAAAACTGACCCAATACCGCCGCCAAGAAATACGAAGAATAATTTACTGTACACTAGCTTGCCTTAATGATTCAAAAACTACTATACCAACTGAATTTGCAAGATTAATACTCCGAGAGTTTTCTTTCATAGGTATAGTAATTGTTTTGTAACTTGAAATAATTTCATCTGGCAATCCAATTGATTCAGGTCCAAACAATAAGAAATCATATTGATTTAAATTTGTATCCCAATATGAATCTATACCTTTTGAAGATAAACAACATATACTTTTGTTATTGTTTGTTTCTATAAATTCTTCCCAGGAGTTGTAAGTTTTAGTATTTGATAAATCATGATAATCCAAACCAGCTCTCCTTATTTTATTTTCTTGAAGATCAAAACCAAATGGTTTAATAAGGTTCAAAGAAATTCCAGAGTTTGCTGCGAGCCTAATTATGGCACCGACATTTCCAGCTATTTCAGGTTGATATAAGACTATTTCCACTATCTAATTATATTGTTTTAAACACTCTTGATGTAGGTATTATATTTATGTGAAGCAAATAGTAAATTTATTTTTACCAAATTTTAAAAGTATGCGAGCAGTTTTTTATGAAGTTGCAAATACATCAATTTCTAGAGAGCGTTTCATTGACTTTACCAAAATAATTGGACTTCTTTTCTTAATGATAAATTCATTTTCATTATTAAGATTACAAAATTCTGGAGGAGAGCTGTTTGTATCAAACCTTTCAGTAAACTCTCAATCTCTAATGGTAGTTACATGGTTTACTGCAGGTATGTCGCTATTTTTCTTTTCTATGGGTTTTAATAATTTAGTTGCTTGGTACTCAAATGTAGGGAGGGATGGAAGTCAGTGGAATTATTTAGTTGATAGGATTAATACACTTTTAGGACCAGTCATTGTTTGGATATTTTCAAGCACAATAGTGTTAAATATTATAAGTAGGTCAGAAAATTTTCCTAACTATTTAACAACATCTGAAGATGGAATGATGTCGTCAATTGAATTTATTTTATGGCCACTGTGGTTAGTTTCAATATATCTCGTAATGGTTCTTTTTGCTCCTTTTACAATCTACTTACATAAAAAATACCCATATGCAACTGTGCTTACTTTATTTACTTTGACAATTCTGATTGATAATATAAATTTTGCATTAAATCTTTCTTACATAAAATTGTTTAACTATTTATTTTTTTGGATAGCAATACATCAAATTGGATATTTTTTTGCAGATGGAAAAATTCAAAAAGTAAATATTAATCTTTTCAGATATATATTAGTTTTTACATACGGTTACTTGTTTTACCAAATGTCAGTTTCTGAATCTTATTTATCCTTAGCAAGCTATAGACTTACTTCAATTAACAATGAAGATCCTCCAACTACCATATATCTTATCGCTTCTATTGGTTTGATTTGTCTATTTTTATCATTAAAAAATATTATTGAGAAGGTATTGAACAATCAAAAGATATGGTTACTAATTTCTCACATTCATTCAAATATTTATACAATGTATCTCTGGCATTTATTTGTGTTTTTTAGCATTTATCTATTTGGATTAACAATGTATTACGCACCATTGATACTTTTAATTACAGCATTTATTTTTGGAAACTATGAACGCAGTTTGTTTAAACTTTCTTCTAATTTAGTAAAGCGAGTAAACCCATTACAACCATGGCCGTCACCTATTAAAGCAAGATTTTCAATAAATAATTTTGTTTTAGCATGGTTTTCTGCACTTTTGGTGTTATTAGGAGTAATACATTTAACATTAGGTGGTATTGGTCAAGATGGTTTTTTTACGATAAGAGAATTCTATTTTTTAAGAAGTAATACTTATGAAGGTATAGGGAGAATATTTATTGGATTACTTCTATTAAATATTACAGTTCGTGGGCTTAAATATAAAAAAAGAATTCTTGGAGGATCAATATTATTTTTTATTTCATCTTTATATACGCGTAATTTAATTAATGAAAATCTAACAAGTTTCGAAATATATTTTTCTTCAGGAGCAATCGCTCTCTTTATTTTCATTTTGATTCAAAATAGTAACTATAAATCAAAAACAAGGGTCAAATAATTGTGAATCTTCCAAAAGGTGAAACTCGACAGGAGCTATTAAATAGGGCATTTTTATATTTTTTATTCATTGCTTTATCTGTATTAATTTTCTTACGAGTTAAATCATTAATTTTTGATTTATTTGTAGCAGTTGTTTTAGCAGCGCTTGCTGAACCAGTTGTTTATAGGTTGACCAAAAAAGTTAATCGACAAAGTGCAGCAATGGTGGCAGTTTCATTAATACTTATAGTTATTGGTGCTACGTTATTTTCAATAATACCAATAATGGTGCAAGAAATTTATTTCTTGTCTTCTCAAATTCCAACTTATTTTGATAATTTTATTAATTATCTGAACGTTGAGGGTTTTGCAATTTCAAGTCAGTCCCTTGATTTAGAAAACCAGTTTAACTCATTAATTAAAGATTATGGAAGTACTGTTGGGTCAAGTGTTGTTTTTGCTGGACAAGGATTGTTAAGAACTCTAGGTCATATATTTGTAATCTTCTTCTTTACTTATTATTTAATTAGTGAGGGAGATGGTTGGAGAGTTAAGTTAAAAGAATCACTGCCGAATAACATATCCTCTTCAATTGATCAAGTATGGAGTATTGGAGTATCTAAAGCAGGTGGTTTCATTGTTGCCAAGGTAATCTTAGCTGTTTTAGCAAGCATTGTTTTATCTGTTTCATTTTTATTAATTGGCTTGCCATCACCGATAGCTTTAGGTGTAGCTGCAGGAATTTTGTCTCAATTAATTCCCGTTGTTGGAACCTTTTTAGGTGGCTTAGTTCCATTTATAGCGTCTATTTCACTAGGAACTAATGCAATGATATCAACAGTTATTGTATTGCTTGCATATCAGATTATTGAAAATTACTTTATAAGTCCAAGAGTTACTAAATCAACAATGGAAATTCATCCAGCAATAGCTGTATTTTCAACACTTTTCGGAGCCTACACTTTAGGAGGAGTTGGAGCTATATTAGCACTCCCAGTAGCTGCAACAGTACAAGGTGTTATTGGCACGATATTAAAAAACAGAAATGAAATTTAGTGTTTAACTTTCCTTCATCAGCAATTAAAGCACTAGACAGTTTGCTTGAACGTTTAGAGTCTGAAACAATAGAGCCTATTGAAAAATCAATAAAGGACGCAAAAAAAAATTTTAAAGCTGGAAATTATTTAGCTACTTCTACACTTTTATTATTGACTGGTTTAGCAATCGTCCTATCTCAACTATTTACAGATCAATATTTCATTCAAGCTTTAATTTATTTTTCTATGGCGTTACTATGTGTCTTGATATTTGCATTGATATCCTGGAGATTATTAAGATGAACGATTTTTCTAATGATTATGAAAACCTTAGAAATCAATTAAATGATGACAAAGGTAAATTGATAGGATATTTGTTTGCGGGTCTAATAATTGGCCGTTTATATGAAAAATTTAATAATACTAAAAAGAAAATTTTCAAAAAATTTAAATGAATAAAAAACTTCAAAAAATTATAGTAATTGTTGTATCTGTTGGCATGCTATTAACAACAGTTGCTTCTTTTCTTGCATTTTTATAGAATTGAATATAGACAATCAACTTATAGTTATAAAAACACCAAAAAATAATAAATTTTTAGCAGTAGTTGATTTAGAAAGAGAATTTACTACCAATGAAGGTAAATTTAAATTTTCTCAAATTAAAAATATCCCATCTATAGTTAAAACATCTACCGGAGTTAAATTTAAAATTTATAAACCTGCCTATAAAGAATTTGTTCTTTTAATGAAAAGAGGTCCTCAGATTATTTATCCTAAAGATGTAGCTCAAATAGTATTAGAGTCAAATATTCATAATTCAAGCAAGGTTCTTGAAATAGGTTCTGGCTCAGGTGCTTTGACTTTATATTTATATACTCTTTTGAAAAATACTGGCGTGTTATACAGTGTAGATTCATCAAAAATCAACCAAAGAAGAGCCGATAAAACTATTTCTAGATATATCTCTACACTATCTGATGAAATTAATGATATAACATTTATTAATGAAGAATTAGTTAACTTTGATTACAAAACTCTTAATGAGAAGATAGATGCAATAATTACTGATGTTCCTGAACCATGGGAATTTTTCACTAATAACAAAATAAAAAACAATGTTTGCTGGGTATCATATTTACCTTCAATGACTCAAGTCATGAGAATGAATGATGCATTAAAAGAACAGCAGTTTCAAGATATTGAGATAAAAGAAGTAATTCTTAGAGATTGGGTAGTTGATGAAAAGATAGTAAGACCTTCAAATAAACTAGTTTCACATACTGGTTTTTTAATTTGCGCTAAATATATAAAATATTAAGGCTCAATCATTATGCATTCGCCAGGACATTCTTCAGCTGATTCAACAACAGCTTCTTCTTGTCCTTTAGGAACAACAGCTAAACCTTCTGCGCCGCCAACATTTCCATGTTCTTCTGAGAAAATTTTATCTCCTTCTTTGACATAAAATAGTCCATCATCTAAACCAACAAAAACATCAGGAGCAATTTCCTCACACAGTCCGTCACCTGTGCATAAATCTTGATCTATCCAAACTTTCATAATGTATATATTACAATACACCAGACATATATAAATTTTTAACAATAATTTTATTTATTTAAATTTGTAAAATTAAATTATGTTATCAAATTTTCCAAAGTGATTAATTAATGAAAAATGTATTAAGAAGAACAATTGAATTATTAAATTTATTAAGTGATAATGAAAACCTCACTACAGAAAACATTAAAGATAACATATCTGATTATAGAGATTTAAATCAACAAGCATTTAGAAGATCATTCGAAAGAGATAAAAATTTATTACGTTCTTTTGGTTATTTAATACAATATGAGAATGATAAATGGTCCTATGACAAGGGTTACTCATTATCAGGTTACTCAATTTATGAATCAATAATTAAGTCTGAAAAGATTAGTAGTGAAAAATTAATTAATACTTATTTATATCTCAAAAAATATTTATCAAATAGTAATTATGACAATGAAAAAAATGAAATAATATCAAAAATCCTCCAATCTATCAACGAAAAAAGAAGAGTGGGATTTGATTACCTTGATAAATATCGAAAAGTAAAACCTCAGGGATTAAAATATTTTGATAATAAATGGTATTTAGCTGGTGAAGATAATGGGTTACTGAAGACATTTAATTTAAGTCAAATACATAATTTAAAAATTGGTAATAAAGCTGATTTATTTCAAATAGAAAATAAAAATTTTCCTTTTTCATGGGACGATGAGAAATATTCTATTAAAGCAACAATTAAATTAAAAAAGGATTTATATGACATAAATAAAAATATATTTGCACACAATCAAATGCAATTAGAACTAAAAGATAAATTTTTACACTGCAATGTATCAACAAATGATAGTTATGGATTTATAAAATTTTTGCTGTTACTAGATGACGAAATAGAAATTATCAAAATAGACTCTACAGTCAATTTAAAGGAATTATTATATGTCAAAAAAAATTGATCTCCAGATAGTTATGAGCGCTCTTTCTTTGATTCAAAGTAAAGAAAAATGGAATATAAATAATCTTGTACAAAAATTAAATATAGATGAAAAAGATTTATTTTACATGTTGTCAGTGATTACTGATATTTATTCAAACCAAGGTGAATTATTGATTGACTACGAATATGATGATAAAAATCAAGATTTATTGTTTAACTTTAATTCTTCTTTAAAAAATATAACTCAGATAAATGATGGAGAGTTATTCAATTTAATTTTTTTGTTAACTTCAAATTCAATCTTTAAAGAGTTGGTTAAAAATAACAGTGAAATTGAAGAATTTTATAATGTAGTTAGTCCATATTTTAATTTAGAAATATTAGATGAAAGTAATGAAGGTGTTTTTGAGAACTTAACATTTTTTGAGGAAAACATAATCTCATATATAAAACTAGGTTCAACAGAAGAAACTTTTTATAGAATACAACCAATCTTATTAACAACTAATACTGATGGCATTGTTTTAGAAGCAATTGATTTGAACGAAGAAAAATCGAAAACGTTTTTACTCAATAGGATTGTTGATTCATTATCTATTGAAGACTTTAGAGAAAGTAAAAAATCTAATAAGATGGAGGTTGTAATGAAGTTCACATATTTAAATGAAAAGGTTCTTACAGATATAAACAAAGATGATTATCAATTAAAAAATAAGCATGTAGAAGCAAAATTTTATTCAGAATTAAATGCTATAAATTTTGTCATTAAAAACTATGAGTATATAGATATTATCTCTCCACAATATTTAGTAGATGAATTTAAAAATAGAAAAGATAAATTAAAAAAGAAATTAAAGAAATGAGTTTAATTGAACTTATAATAATAATTTTTATATCACTAGGTATTCTAGATAAAGGAAAAATAAGAAAATTTTTTCGTGTATTCAATAGTTCTAATTCTGATCAAGTTAGAAAGGTCATTGGCGATGAAACAATAGAACAAAAATGGGTCTGGTTAGAAGAGGAATAAATTTGGATAATAAAAAGTTTTTCGAACACTTTAAAGAATTAAACTATAGAATATTAATCTCACTATTTATAGTATCAATATTTTTCACATTTGTTTATATAAACTACGGATCTATTTATGAAATACTAACTTCTCCATTGCTTAATGCTGGATATTCAATTGATGAACTTGTTGCATTTACAATATATGAAGGTTTTCAAGTTAAAGTTTTAAATACATTTTTTGTATCAATAGCTATGTCATTTCCAATAATTAGTTTTATCATTGGATATTTTTTCAAACCTGCTTTTGAAAAATTAACTCATAAACTTTTTATATTGTATTTGATTGTTTTTATATCTTTATTTTATATAGGTATTTTTTCAGCATTCAAAACTCTACCTATAGGTATAGATTTTTTATTATCATTTAATGAATCTGAATTCATTTTAAGAACACAAAATTATTTCCAACTGATTTCAAGGATATCAATTTTATTTGGTATTTCATTTCAAACACCATTAGTAATTTATTTTTTAATTAATAGAGGAATTATAAGTAAGAATATATTTACAGATAATAGAAAAGAAATATTTGTAGGCGTATTAATTTTTTCTGCAATTATTACACCCACTGGCGATCCAGTAACGTTATTTATATTTACATTACCCTTATATATGCTCATTGAATTGGTTTTGTATCTAAGTAAGAGTAAATAAAATATAATGTTTACTCCTGACAAATTTCAAGTAGATGCAGTTAATGATGTAAAAAAAGGTAGCAATGTATTAGTTGTCGCACCTACAGGTTCAGGAAAAACTTACATTGCCGAAAAATCAATTGATTATTATTTATCAAAACAAAAAAATGTTTTTTACACAACACCCATAAAGGCACTTTCTAACCAAAAATACAATGATTTTAATAGGCAAGGAATAAGGACTGGACTACTTACAGGAGATAGAAGTATAGATAAAGATTCAGAATTAGTAATAGCAACTACAGAAATATTAAGAAATATGATTTTTAGCAAAGACAGTAAGTTAAACGATACGGGTTTAATTATTTTAGATGAAGTGCATTATCTTGCTGACAAAGAAAGGGGAACTACGTGGGAGGAAATATTAATACACGCAAACAAAGATATAAAATTTCTTGCTCTTTCAGCAACTATTAACAATAAAAATGAATTTTTAGAATGGATAGTTTCATTAAGAGGAACAACCTCATTAATTCACTCAAGTACAAGACCTATCCCTTTAGAAATATCTTTAATTGCTAGTACTAAGTCGAGTAAAGACTTAAAAATAATCAAATCTACAAAAGATAAAAAAAATAAAAATATATTTAAAATAGAGAAAAAAAATTCTCAATTTAACAAACCTAGTTTAAGAGAACAAGCAATATATTTAAATTCTAGACATTTATTACCAGTCATATTTTTTTACTTTTCAAGAGAAAGGGTTGAATCAAGCGCAAGACAGTTATCGAATAGCTTTAAATTAATTGAAAATAGAAATGAAATTAAGGTCAAATATGATGATGTATTTGGCGAACTGACAACTGAAGAATTAGCTCTTCTTAACCTGGATGAACATATGTGGATGTGGTCAAGAGGTGTTGGATATCATCATGCTGGACTAGCCCCAATAGTTAAAGAATTTGTAGAATATTTATTTCTAAATAAATATATAAAATTTCTTTTTGCCACCGAAACATTAGCTTTAGGAATTAATATGCCTGCCAAAGCTATCTTTATTGATAGGTTGCATAAGTATGATGGAATTAAAACCAGACCAATTACCCAGTCGGAATTTTTGCAACTGAGTGGACGAGCTGGGAGGAGAGGTATAGATGATAAGGGATATGCCTTCCTATCATATGACAGAAGTATAAATAAGGACTGGTATAGTAATCTTTTTACACTCAAATCAAGCAATTTAAATTCAGCATTTTCTGTTAGTTATTCATCTATATTGAGTTTGTTAAATATATATAGTATTGAGGAATCAATTGAACTATTGAAAAAAAGTTTTTTTGCTTATCAAAATATGTTCAAAACTGAGAAGTTAGAAGAATTGTTTAAAGGAAAGCATAATGTTTTGAAAGACCTTGGATTTATTGACTCAATAAAAGGTAAAATTTTAAAGGAAACTTATAGAGATAATCTAATTCCAGCAATTCATTTGTACCATACAATTAAGAATCGGGATATTGAAATGAAATTAATGTATGTTTCATCTGGAATAAGTAATGAAAAACTAGAATTTACACTTAAGGATGAGTTTAATCATTTATTTAATAAATTTTATTCATCTATAGAACAAGTTAACAAAATTGAATACTCGCATGGGATTAAAAAACCTACACAAATAAATTTATCTTGGTTTAGTGTATTTTATGAGTATATGAAATCTGGAAATGTTGAATATGTAATAAATAAATTTAATTTAAATATTGGCGATTTTATAAAGGTAGCAAAAGAAGCATCTGAAATATCAAAAAAATTGTCAGTTATTTATCAAGATGATAACTTTGAAGAAATAAATAAAATTTTCGATAATAATTTGATACAAAAAACTATGTCATGAAAACATACATTGTAATTCATAACCTAAATTCAAGAGGAAAAAATCTTTCACAAGAATATATTGAGGATCTATTTAAAAGTAAGAACATTCCTTTTATATACTTTTCAACTTCAACAATTGATGAACTAAATAAGGTTATAGTTGGGTATTCAGATAGTAACAAATTTCAATATTGTGCCATCGGGGGAGATGGAAGTTTAAATTCATTAATTAATGCTTTGATGAATAACGGTATTAAAAAACCAGAAGTTGCCTGTCTGCCAGCTGGTAGTGGCTCTGATTTTATTAGAACATTTGCACTTCCACAAAATATTGAAGAAACTATAAATCATCTAACTACAGATTTTTATTATGATGTCGATGTCGGAAGAGTTGAAACAGAAAATAAAACTAAATATTTTTTAAATGTTTTAAATATTGGCTTTTTAGCTTCTTCAGTAGAAGTAAGTGAAAAGATGCCTAAACTAATACGAAGGTTTAGATATCCTATTAGCTTTTGGATTAAGATATTTTTTGCAAAAGCAAAAAAAATGAGAGTAAATTTAGAAAATTTCGAATTTAACAGTAATTCTTTCAACATATGTGTTTGCAATGCACAATATTTTGGTGGAGGCTGGAATATTTCACCAAAGTCTAGCCTACAGGATGGTAAGTTCAATGTTCAAATTTTTGCAGTATCAAAACTTAAAGCAATGAAGATATTTTTCTTAGCTCAAAAAGGTTTACATCTTAAGGAATCTGATGTAATTGTTAGGAAAGCTTCAAAACTAGAATTAAAAAGTGATGAACCAATAGAGATTGATGGAGATTACTTTTCAAATGGTCCAGCCAATATATTTATTGAAAATTCTGCCATACGTTTTAAAATTTAGTAATATTTAAGTCAAGTTAGGAGTTATATGGCTAAAAAAGAAACTGAAGAATTAGAAGAACCTACGCTTGAAGACCTTGAAGAAGAAGATATTGAAGAGATTGAAACTCCACCAGAAGAAGAAGAAAAAGAGGAAGTAGAAACAGAATCTCTAGAAGCAAGGGTAGAAACGGAAAAAAAATCGGTAGATGATGCAGATGAAGCTGAAGGATCTTTTATGTCTGTTGATGCTGCAGAGAAAAGAAATGTAAAAAGCTCAGATTTAAAATTAGATGAAATTGCGGATGATAAAAAGGATGATGAGTTTACATGTTCTCTTTGTTTTTTAGTGTTAAAAAATACTCAATTGGCGAAACCTAGATCAAAAGTTTGCGCTGATTGTGCATAAACATAATGATTTAGGTTTCACTTTTACTGTAGAAACTGATACAAAAATCCCTAATCAATTGTCTGAATTATTTTTTCAAAGGATATCTAGTATTGACGAAACTTTATTGAATTATTATTCAAATATTGAATTTGGTGAACCTACAAATTTTTTACTTTTATGCGAAAAGGAGCCTATTGGTTATGCAAAATTGTATAAAGATAAAGAATACTCACTCCTTACAGAAATATTTGTAAAAGATGAATTCAGAGAACTTTCATTGGGTACTTTTCTATTAAATTGTATAAGAGATTATGTTGAAACAATTCAATCCTCATTAAGAACGATTACACTCCCAAGCGATAGAGTTGCAAAGAATTTTTATGAAGCTAGTGGAATAACAGCTAGAGTTTTATTGATGGAAGAAAAACGTGAGCATAATCGCTACAGACCTTGATGGAACTATATATAAAGGGCAAACTTTAATTGATGGAGTCAAAGAAGGTTTACTTGAAATTATTAATGAAGGTATCGAAATTTACTACACAACAAATAATAGCTCTCAAACTCCAAGTGAAATAAAAAATAAGCTTAAAAATTTACTCAATTTAAACATAGACATCTCAAAAATTATTACACCATTAGTAATTTTTGAAAATATGTTTTCAGATAATAAATTAAATGTTTTTATTTACGGATCAGAAAATTTAGTTAAATATATAAAAAATTTGAATATGAATGTTACAAGTTTAGAAAATGCAGAATTAATCTTGATAGGACGTAAAGAAGAGAATAATTATTCAGAAATAAATGAAATTATTAATAATGTAAGTTTAGGTAAAAATATATTGAGCCTTAATAAGGATCTTACATTTCCAACTGAGTTTGGTGAAAAGGCTGGGAATGGAGCAGTTGTAAAGATCATAGAAGACGAATTGCCAATTAACATTCCTACTTTAGGCAAATCTGGAAATCACTATAGTTCATATTTTATTCAAAACAGAATAACTGTAAATTTTGTAATAGGAGATAGGGTTGACACAGATATTATTTTTGGAAAAAATTTAAACGCAAAAACATTTTTAGTGTCGTCAGGTATCAAAAATTACTTAGATGTCAATATTGCTGATGTACAACTTAATAAATTTTCAGATGTTGTACCTTTTCTTACTAAACAATCTTAATAAAAGATATCCAAATATAAATCCACCTACATGCGCTTCCCAGGAAACATTTTGATCACCTAGTGAAATAAATATTTGAGAAATAAACCAAAAAATCATAAAAAATTTAGCTTTGATTGTAGTTGGAAATAAGAATCCAAACGGGACTAGAACTAATAACCTTGCATTAGGAAACATGTAAACGTAAGCACCCATTAATCCAGATACTATTCCAGATGCTCCTACTATAGGAACTAAACTTTCTTGGTTAAGAAAAGTATGAGAAACAATACTAATTACACCTATGAACAAAAGAAAAAATAAATATTTTACTTTTCCTAGCTTATCTTCAACATTATTTCCAAAAATCCAAAAACTCCATAAATTTCCTAATATATGTAAAAAGTTTGCATGAAACAAGTTTGCCAAAATGACACTTAAAAATAAATTCTTGTTTGGAAAAATCACATTGAATTGATCGTAATAGCAACTGTTATTATAAAATTGCGATTCTGATAATGGAGTAAAATTTATAAGTTCACATGGAATTGCTGAGTATTGATAAAAGAAATTTATTAATTCAATTTGGTTTTTTGGTTGTATCAAAATAAAAATTAAAATCGTTGAAATCATAAATACTCTGGAAATAACAGGTGTATTTCTTGCAGGATTTATATCTGATATAGGTATCACTTTATGAACATTATAAGTCACCTATAATGTATTTATGGTTAAGTTGGCAATTGTTTCTTCAAAAAAATATCTTAAATCGAAACCAGCTGTTGATTTTCTACATTATCTAGATAGTCAAAAAATAAGTTATGAGAAATTAATTCTTGAAGACAAGAGTTATGAAAATACTTCCAAAGATACTTTCAATTTAATAATAGGTATAGGTGGTGATGGAACAGCTCTTAAAGCTATGAAACTAGGATGGACTAACTCTGTACCTGTTTTAAATCTTGGTTCTGGCAGAGTTGGTTACTTAGTAAATTCATTCGAAACCATTAATTTACAGGAACTAGTAAAAAGTGATTTTAACAACTTCCAAAAAAGAGTTCCTATTGTTCAAAATAATGATGAAGAAGAACCAGCATTTAATGAGATAGTTTTGATAAAGAACTCTCCAACACGTATGTTAGATATTCAAATAGAGACATATGAGCAAGATGTAAAATTGAGAGCTGATGGTGTTATAGTTTCTACTTCTATGGGCTCTACTGCATACAATTATTCTGCAGGAGGTCCTATTGTTCAAACCAGTATTGATTCATTAATAATTACTCCAATATCTCCTTTTACAAAATTTCCAAGATCAGTTGTTTTAGATAAACATTCTGAAGTTAAAATTATTGTTCTTAAGAATCAAGATTTCTCTGTCCAGTTTGACGGTAATGAAATACAGCAATGCAATGAACCTAACGACTTAGCCTTTACTTATAAATTGTCAACCAATGCACTAAAAGTGTTAGAAGAAAGTAATAAACCTAAACTAGATCATTTTTTAAACCAAATACTTAGATAGTTCTTCACAATAAAAATAAATCTGTTATTATTTTGTCGTGACCAAATACATATTTGTCACTGGCGGTGTAGTCTCTGGTCTTGGCAAAGGGATTACTTCTGCGTCTCTAGGAAACCTGCTCAAAGCTAGAGGTTTATCAATTGTCAATCAAAAATTAGATCCTTATATTAATGTTGATCCAGACACAATGAATCCTTTTCAGCATGGAGAAGTATTTGTAACTGAAGATGGAGCTACAACAGATTTAGATTTAGGACATTACGAAAGATTTACTGGAGTTAATTTAAGAAAAGATGCAAATGTTACAACTGGAAGCATTTATAGAAAGGTAATTGAAAGAGAACGAAAAGGAGACTATCTTGGTGCAACTGTCCAAGTGATTCCTCATATTACTGATGAAATTAAAAGAAGAATTAAAGGCATATCAAATGAAGTTGATGTACAAATCACTGAAATTGGTGGCACAGTAGGCGATATTGAGATACTACCTTTTTTAGAAGCTGCAAGACAAATTAGAAAAGAGTTTGGTCCAGAAAATGTAATGTTCGTTCATGTTACTCTTGTACCTTTTATTGG
>JADHQS010000027.1 GCA_016777845.1 Candidatus Actinomarina sp.
GGTTTTTTAACCGGCTCTTTATTTTTTATTAAATCTATTATTCATCTATGTACAATTTGTCTAATAAAAATAAAAAGCTTTTAATTATTTTTCTTGTTTTTTTTGTATCAATTTCTTCTTTGTCCTTAGTAAAAACTGATTATTATTTTATGTCTCCTGGCCCACCTTATCAATGGGATATTGAATATGAAAAAATTGATACATATGAATTTGAAGGCAACCTTTTTCAATTAACTGTAAGAAGAGATGAAGCAAATGCGTTAGTATACGCTTGGTCTTTAATAAATGAATCATATGATTTATACCCAAGAGAAATAATTTTACCTGATGGTGTTACTCCTAAAGAACTTAGTGAAATTAGCATCCAAAACATGAGAACATCTGAAAATGTTGCTATTGCTGTAGCTTTAAAGAATGTAGGTTATGAAATAAGTTCGAAGGGTGATGGAGTAGCAGTAGTTGGATTACTTGATGATTCGCCTGTCAAGAATAAGTTAAAAAAAGGTGATTTAATACAATCAATTAATAGTACTGATATATTTTCTGCTACAGAGTTTATAGCTACTTTGAGGACTTATTCGATAGGAGAAACAGTTTCGATTGGTCTACTAAGAGAAATTGATGGTGTTAAGAAACAGATATTTGTCAAAACAACCCTTGTCGAACATGTTGAGTACAAAGGTGAACCTATGGTTGGATTTCTTGCTACAACTGTCAATGAAAGATTTGACTTCCCTTTTGAAATAGATATTAAAACAGGAAATGTTGGAGGACCTTCTGCAGGCTTAATGATGGCGTTAAATGTTTATAACAATTTAATTCCACAAGATATAACAAATTCTATGATTGTTGCTGGAACAGGGACCATTGAAATAGATGGATCAGTAGGACCTGTTGGTGGAATAAAACAAAAGATTATTGCAGCAAAAAGAGCAGGTGCAGAACTTATTCTTGTGCCGGTTGCTAATTTTGAAGAGGCTACACAATTCGAAACAGATAAAACAGCTATAGTTGCTGTTGATTCTTTCGATGAAGCATTATCAGTTATTTCGCAGTATAGTTCACGTTAAAGACGGGAGATAAATAATATATAACCATGGTCAATATAGGTGGTACAAATACTGGTAAAGAAAGAAGAGGGTTATCTTTTCTTGTTTTTATTGCAATAATTGGGTTTTCAGTTGCTAGAGCTATAGCAACTTTTTTTACAAATTATTTATGGTTCGATTCTGTTGATTTAAACTCGGTATGGATAAAAATTCTAGTGACAAAGTCTGTTTTGGTTGCCGCTACGTCACTGTTAGCATTTGCTTTCATCTTTATTAATTTAAGACTTGCGGTTAGAGCAACACCAGTAATGGACATTTTTGAATCCTTTGATTCTCAAGATCCATTAACTAGATTTAGAGAATTTTTTAATGAGCGTTTCTTAAAATACAGACTCTTGGGTGCTATTGGTCTTTCCTTGTTTTTAGGCGCTGGTGCTTCTCAATTGTGGGAACAAGTTTTGTTATTTATAAACCAAAAATCTTTCGGAGTTTCTGATCCTATTTTCCAAAATGACATATCAAGTTATGTTTTTGGATTGCCACTATATAGACTTTTTGTTTCTTGGGGTTTTCAATTAGTAATCTTTACATCATTTATTATTGTTTTATTTTTTATCGCAACTGGAGCACTACAACTTCGTCCAGGTAGGTTGCCTGAAGTAAGTAGTGGTGCAAAAGCTCACCTCTCTGTATTACTTGCATTTGTAGCTGTCCTCAAAGCTTTTGCCTATAGATTAGATTCTATGGAGTTATTGTATTCACCAAGAGGTAAAGTGTTTGGTGCTAGTTACACAGATGTTGTCGCTCACTTGCCTGCATTAAATCTATTAATCCTAATATCATTGTTTGGTGCAATATTACTTTTAGTTAATATAAAGAGAAGAGGTTGGTTACTTCCAGCTACATCTATTAGCCTTTGGCTCGCAGTATCAATAATCGTTGGAGGAGTTGTTCCTGCTGCAATTCAAAGATTTAGAGTATTACCTGATGAGTTAAATAAAGAACTTCCTTACGTTGAACATCATATTAACTACACGAGACTTGCTTATGGTTTAGATAGTATTGAAGAGAAATCGTTTGAAGCCTCACCAAATTTAACAGATAGTGATATAGCTGATAATGCTCAGACAGTGGACAATATTAGATTGTGGGACCCAACAGTTCTAGCAGAAACATATAGTCAGCTTCAAGAGATTAGAGCATATTATGCACTAGATGAGGTAGATGTTGATCGTTATGAGATTAATGGTGAACTTACACAGGTCATGGTCTCAGCCAGAGAGCTAGATCAGACAAACTTGCCGGCAGTAGGCTGGGTTAATGAAAGGCTTCAATATACACATGGCTATGGTGTTGTGTTTAGTCCTGCAAATAATGTTGCAAGCCAAGGTCAACCAGATTTTTATGTTAAAGGCATACCCGCAACTACAACTGTTAGCGAGCTTGAAGTCGAACAACCAAGAATATACTTCGGGGAATCAGCAGAGTCTGTAGAGTATGTGGTTGTAAACTCTCTCCAAGACGAAGTTGACTACCCTTTGTCAACAGAGGGTCAGTCAGTTGCTTACACAAGTTACTCAGGAGATGGTGGTGTTGGAATAGGTTCTTTTTTTAGAAGACTCGGATTTGCTTTACGTTATAGTGAATTAAATTTATTAATTTCAAATCAGCTCTCAGATGACTCTAAGTTAATTATGGAACGTAATGTTGTAAGCAGAGTCAAGAAGGCTGCTCCTTTCCTATACACCGATAATGATCCATATTTGGCACTCATCGATGGAAGTTTATTTTGGATAATTGATATGTACACTGTATCTGACAAATATCCTTATGCTGAGCCGGCTGATACAAGAAGAATTAATGCAAATTCTGGTCTTCCAATGAATTTTAACTATCTTAGAAATTCAGTAAAAGCAGTTGTTAATGCTTATGATGGCACAATGAATTTTTATATTGTTGATGAAACAGATCCACTTATTTCTTCATACAGTGATATTTTCCCAACTCTGTTTACACCTAAAAGTTCAATGAGTAGTGAGTTACTTGACCATATAAGATACCCAGAAGATTTGTTTACTATTCAATCCGATATGTATAGAGATTATCACATGACTGACCCAAGAGTGTTTTATGCTGATGAAGATCCTTGGGTAATACCATCTGATTCATCAACAACACCTAGAGTTGCTACTTTAAGGGGAGAATTCTCTGAAATAGGGTTCAAGCCAATGTTGCCATATTATTTATTAATGAGTTTGCCGGGAGAGAGTGATTTAAGTTATCTTATTTTTCAGCCATTTAATCCAGAAAACAGACCAAATATGCAATCATTTTTAGTAGCAGATGCAGATCCCGAAAATTATGGACAATTGATAGACTTTAGGCTTCCAAAAGGAGAATTTGTTGATGGACCAAGTCAAGTTGCCACAAGAATTAACCAGGATCCAGATATTTCACAAATATTTACTTTGCTAGATCAGCAAGGTTCTAGTGTAATCAAAGGCAATCTTTTTGTTGTTCCTATAAAACAATCAATACTTTATTATCAACCAATATATCTTCAAGGAGAACAGAATCCTCTACCTGAATTTAAATTTGTTGTAGTTGTTTTCCAAGACAGAATAATTATGGAGGAGACCCTGTCAGAAGCTTTGGCTAGTGTATTCGGAGGCGATTTTGCGACTGAGAATATTGAAGACACAGAAGGTGAAAGTCCTCTCGAACTCCTTGAAAAAGCTACTACAGCTTTTGAAAAAGCCCAAAAAGAACTACAAAATGGAAATCTTGGTTTATATCAAGACCTAGTTGAGCAAGCACAACAATTTGTAGACCTTGCTTTAGAACTCTTAAATAACAATTAAATTTCTTGAGTTTAAATTAATTCTTATTAATATTAATTAATCAGCGCGGGGTGGAGCAGTCTGGTAGCTCGCTGGGCTCATAACCCAGAGGTCGTAGGTTCAAATCCTACCCCCGCTACCAATCTATCTTATAAAGAAATCTATTATTCTTTTTCTTCCTGTTGAAGCAGCTAATAATTTTAATGCAAATAATCCCGAAGCTCCTAGATAAGCTAAGCTTCCCAAAACTAGAAAAATTCTCCAAAATAATATTGCATCCATATCTAAATTATAATCTACTCATAGACAATAACTATTTGGTTAATTCAATTATTTCGTTAGCTGTAATCTCTCCATTGAGTGTATGTAAGATTAAAAGATTGCTATCTAAAACTAGAGTAGTCGGAATTCCAGTCCAACTGAACTGCGATAAAATAAGATCAGACTCTTCTTCTTCCAGTATATTTTTATAAGTTATTTTATTATCTTCAATAAATTCTCTACCATTTGATGCAGAGTCATCAACAAGAATACCAATGACTGTTATATTTGATTGTTCGGAAATTTTTAATAATTCATCGACTTCATTTTGACAAGGAATACACCAACTAGCCCAAAGATTAAGAACGATATAATCTGTATTGATTTGTTCGACACGAACTGAACTCAACTGCATAAGTGACTCAACTTGAATTCCATTGTTTATATCTGAAATAGAATTAATTTCCTGATCAGCTGTTGAGGCATTCAACACAGCGATACCAATAAGTCCTGTTAATAGTATGAGTAGTAAATTTCTTTTAATCATAATGTAATGTTATTACCTAATACAAATACAATACTAAACATGGACATTCAAGACATAAATTATCCCGGATTTAATAGAAGCCTTGAAGAGCTTAATGCTATTACAAAATTAAAGAAAAAGTCATGCGAGATTCTAGATTTTACTGAAATTGAGTGGGTTAGAGATGTATTGCGTCAAAGGATTAATGAAAATAATAATCTAGAGATTAAGTTTAAAACTCCATCTGAAAAACAAATCGAAGAAGTTTCAGCAATTGTAGGAGCAGTCATCGATATGGAAGAATTAAAAAATAACTTCCATAAAAATAAAAGAATTATAGGAATCACCTCTGGCAAAGGAGGTGTTGGAAAATCTACTGTAACATCATTACTTGGCATTGCATTAGATGAACTTGGCAAGAAAGTTGGGATTCTTGATTCTGATATTTGGGGCTACTCGGTTCCAAAGATTTTGGGGGCTAAATTTCCTCCTATTCCATTTAATGAAAGAATCTTTCCATCAAAAATTAATAATATAAGTGTTATATCAATGGAGTATTTTGTAAAACAAGATGAAGCGGTTATCTGGAGAGGGCCAATGCTTCATAAAGCCATAGAACAGTTCTTATTTGAAGTTTTATGGCAAGACATAGATATATTACTTATAGATATGCCACCTGGTACTGGTGACGTTTCTATCTCTTTATCTCAATTCTTAAAATATTTTGAAAATATTGTTGTTACAACTCCTCAAACAAATGCAACAATGGTTGCAGAGCGATCAGGAATTATGTCTAAAAAAGTTAATGCCAGCATTATTGGAGTAATAGAAAATATGTCATATATGGAAGTTGATGGAAATAAACTTTATCCATTTGGTAAGGACGGAGGAAAAGAACTATCGAAGAAACTTGATGTACCAATTCTTGGAGAAATGCCTTTACTAGAAGAGATAACTGTCGCTTCTGAAGGGAGTGATTTATTTGCTTTTAAAAATAATCCAAACTTTAAAAGAGTTATTGATATTGCAAATGAAATTTTGAAATTTCAACCTAAAAAGAAACCAATAGATCTAAAGATTAATTAAGTAAGAACCTAGCGAAACTAAACCCATTAAAAAGCAATAAATTGAAAACACATTCAATTTAGAACTAACTGTAAAATTAATAAGAACTCTGATTGCAACTAGTCCGGAAAGAAATGCAGCAATGCAAGGAATCCATAAAGAGTTATCAAGAGGTTCTGTAGACTGCATAAATGTTAGAAGCCAAGCTCCAAAAATTGTAGGCAATCCAAGAAGAAGTGAAAAGAATATTGCTTCAGTTTTTTTTAATTTCAAATACAATGCTGTACTTAGAGTGATACCTGATCTTGATACTCCAGGAAATAATGCAAGGGCTTGGGCAACTCCTATTATTAGAGATTCTTTTAATGAGAGATCTAAAATACTTTTGCCACCCTCTTTTAGCTTGTCAGCAAAATACAACACACTTGCAATAAAAATATAAGCTAATGCTGTTATTAATAAAATCGCGCTACTTTCATCAATTAAATTACTTATTGGTAAAAATAATCCAAAAGCTGCAGCCGGAATTACACCTACAACTATAAGTTTAAAAATTTGAATTAATGAGTCACGGTTTTTTAAGATCGAAAAAATGTCTTTGAAGTAATATATTAAAATTGAAAAAAATGTTCCTAGGTGTAAAAACGCTATCTCATATGTATTAAAACTGTTGTCTTTAAATAACTCAGACAAAACCACGAGATGTCCACTTGAAGAAATTGGTAAAAATTCAGTGACGCCTTGTATAATTCCAAATAAAATATCAATCATAATTAATTGTTGAAAAATGCCATCCTTGACATGATGTACATAAGTATATTCTAAATTTTTTACTGTATTCTTTTTCTACAAACAATCTTTCTTTTCTTGCTTCATTTTCGGAAGAAAACCTTCTTTTGTTTGAGCATTTAGGTATATTGTTCATTCATTTATAAGATTAAATTTGTAAATTGTATAAACGAGCTATATCTTATTTATTTTTAATGAATTAGACTCAAATAAATGAATTTTTTAGCAGTTATTCTTAGTTATTTACTTGGTTCGATTAATTTTGCCTATATTACAGCACGAATAAAAGGTATTGATATTTCTTCTCAGGGAAGTGGTAATCCAGGAACCTCAAACGTGTTAAGGACATTAGGAAAAAGATCAGCTGCAATTGTGTTGTTTGGAGATTTATTGAAAGGAGCAATTCCAATCGTATTTTTCTACCAAGATCAATATTTTTTAGCTTACGGACTAGCTGCTGTTATAGGCCATATTTATCCAGTATTTTATAAGTTTAAAGGTGGTAAAGGGGTTGCAACGTACCTCGGTGTTTATATTGCAACAGTTTTCATGAATCCTTATAATTCTGACTTATTCAATATAGAGATATTTCAAATACTTAATATACCCGCACTTGCTTTTGTCTATTTTGTTGTATTTAAAACAACTCGTGTGTCAGCAATTGCTAGTCTGTCAACAGTTTTGATAACTGTTTCGTTATTAATTTATACAAACGATGAAATATCTAATATTGTAATTCTTTTTGTTATATTTTTTTTAATTTTATTAAAACACTCTGAAAACATCAAAAGACTTAGAGAAGGCAAAGAAAATAAATTTTAAAAAGAGAAAATTTTTTTAAAAGTAGTTATTATTAGATTAACAACAGTAAGGGCAGGGCATGAGTTCTACACTAGTTTTAATAGCTTTAATGATATCGCTTTCAGTAGCTGTTGTTTTCCCCGAGTTACAATATTCAAAAGTTAACAAATCTATTTCTAACGAATATCAATTTATGGTTGAGAAACAAAGAAGAGGGTTTATCATATTGGGATTAGTAGCTATGTCAAGTTTTTTCATAGCTCTTCAAGCTCTCTCAGTTCCAATTTTTGTTTTCCACCTAATTGTTGATGTAGTTTTTGGTATTTATGCATACACTGCATTTCAAGTACGATCATCCTCTCTTCAAAGAAACAGTTTCACTTATGTAGATAATTCATCTGCAGATAATGATAATGTTGAATATTTAAAACAAGCAGTATAGTTGTCCGAATCTGAAGCTAATTTAGAAAATTTATCAGCAGCTTTTAATGAATTAAATGATGTTCGTGAACAGTCTTTAACAATTTCGAGAGAGATAGTTCGTGAGTGCTCAAAAAGTATTAGAAATGTTCATAGAAACGATATATTTTCTGCTGAAAAACATATCAAAAGCGCTCAAGAAAAATTAAATGATTTAAAAAGTATTTGTAGTGAAATTTCAGAAATTAGTTATTCAGGCTATGTTTTAGATGCCGAAAGAGAATTTGTAGAAGCTGTTATGTTCTATAATTTTGAAATTAAAGGAACAATCGAACCATTTTCCGAATTCAACCTACATCCTTCTAGCTACATACAGGGAATAGGAGATACGATTGGTGAGTGGAGAAGAAAAGCACTTGATCATTTAAGAAATCTTGATATTAAAAAAGCTGAAACTTACTTAGAAATCATGGAAGAGGGTATGGGAATACTAAATGAATTAGATTATCCTGATGCTCTTACTGGAGGACTTAGAAGATATGCAGATAATGCAAGATCAATTATTGAAAGAACTAGGTCTGATATAACAAATGCTTTTATCAATGAGGCATTAAGAAAAGACATATCTAAAATAAATAAAAGTGAAATATAAGTATATAACTGGTCAAGTTCTAGAAATTAATCCATCCTCACGCTGGACTGATGGAACACTACTTCAAGATATATATCCTGATTCATCTTTTGTTAGTGGTAATAATAAAGACAGCATGCAAATGAAACCAGAAATTAAAAATCGTAAAGTTTACGCAAAGTATTCATTTGCAAAGAGATTTGAAGGTGGACCCGGCCTTGTTCATGGTGGTATATTATCAGCTGCTTTGGATGACATGATGGGTTACTCAACAGTTATTCACAACATATTTTCTGTAACTGCAAATTTATCAGTTAATTTTCTTAAGCCAACACCAGTAGAAAAAGAATTTGAATTATATGCTTGGGTTAAAGAAGTCGATAATAAAAAAGTTTACACGGAAGCTGTTATTCAATTGGGCGAAGAAAATCATGTTGAGGCTCATGGTATGTTCATTGATTTAGGATTAGATGCTGCTGAGTTTTTTGCTCCAGATAAAAATTATCCTTAAGCTAAATTTTTGACATTAAAAAGTGACTCATAGATTGAATACTAATCATAGGATTTACGCCTGAGCATCTTGGAAAAGTTGAAGCGTCAACAATATAAACATTTTCTAAACCATGTACTTTTCCATCTAAATCTACAACTCCCAGCTCTGGGTTTGGGTTAATTCTTGCGGTACCCATCTGATGTGCTGAACCAAGAAGAATTCTAAATGGCTCATTTTTAATTGCTCTAATTTTGTTTATGAAATCTTCAATATTTACATTTGAAGATTTTTTCCAGTGCATTGTAGGGGAGGCCGCAACCATAATTTCTTCTGCTCCAGCTAAATAGTTTGCTCTGACAAGATTTTCCAGTCCATGAAGTAAATTGCTGTGATCAAAATCATTTAAATTGTAATCCCATAAATGTTGAGGATTTTTATTAATTATTGAACCAGAACTTTTGTCGGATGTTAGAACAATGCTTCCAGACCAATAATTATAGCTTTTTATAAAATCTTCAAAATTGTCGTTGTTGTTTGGGAAAAATGGAAAGAATAAGCTTGGATGCATTGGCAATCCCTCAAGAAGATATCCGTAGTTATCTTTCATGAATAAGTAGTCATCAGAATAAATTCCCTGCATTGTTCCCGCCCATGGCTTTTGCTCCTCGGAGAACTTTCCTGCAACACCTGAAACAGGATGAAGTTTAAGATGTTGTCCAAGATGTTTATTTTTATATCCACTATTTAATAAGATTTTTGGAGTGTTTAAGGAACCAGCTGCTAAAACTACTTTATCCACTGCTATTTGTTGTACTTTTCCATTCTTTTCAACATTTATATGCGTTGCTCTACCTTTTGAGATTGTTAGATATTTTACTGAAGTATTGCTATATACATTTTGACTATTAAATTTATCTTCTGGAAACCAAGTTTGATATGATGAATTGATGCTTTCATCTGAATGCCCAAACGTACTAAAACCACTCTCAAGGCATTGATCATTACTTGTATTTCTTGGAATGATTTTATAACTAATTTGACTCTGACTTAAACCCTCGGCCAGCTTGATCTCTTTTTGTGGAATTTTATTGTTTGCTTCAGATACATTTAATTGTTGGCATATAAAGTCCATACTGCTTTTAAAGTTACTTGAATTGAAATAATTATTTTGTCCAGTAAGTGAATCCCACTCATTTAGAATATTATCGGGTGTTCTGAGTGAGGTTGTCCAATTTATACTAGTTCCTCCTCCAACACTTGAACCAGCCAAAAGTAGAACTTTATACCCTCTTGTTTGCTGCATTGCATATGTTTCATAAAAATTGTGATATCCAAAAGTTTCATTGTTAGTTTCTCTATTTGCATAACTACCTTTTTCAAATATTCCTACTTCATAATTTTCATTTAATAAATTAGCTGCAACACCGCCTCCTGAGCCACTACCTATAACGGCAACTTCAATACTTTCTGGTACTTGAATAAATTTTTTTTCTATTTTTGCATTGTTATATATTGGATAATCAAAATGTTTATATACAGAGCCCTCACCGTTTAGTGATCTAGCTGTACTTAAACCAAACAAAGCAGTCATTCCAGATCCAAGTTTTCTAAATATTGAAATATTAGAGCTTTGTAAATTGTTTATAAATTTAGGTATATTTTTGTCTTTAATAAATAATTTTCTTAAACCAAGAGAGAATATTACAAAAAAAGCTTTTAATTGGATTATTTCAGATTTATCGGGATAACTTTTTAAAATAAAAATGAAATACTCTTCAGAGTTTTGAGTTTCATTTTCATCAAAATTTGGATATAAACTAGCAAAAATAGCTCGAAATGATTTAGAAATTTTTTTTTCCATATTTATATTCTACAGATAGTTATTCAGGGGAGATAGAATTTTGATAGTTTTAACAGTTTTGACAGTTCTGAATGGCTTCTGAAACCGAAGATTTGCAAAAATTAGTGAATTATAATTTTATTATGCCTGACAGAGACAATACTTATTCGACTAATCAAATCAAGAAAATTTCCCAATGCCACAGTTCTTTTGGTAAAAGAACTCGATTAGCT
>JADHQS010000028.1 GCA_016777845.1 Candidatus Actinomarina sp.
ATCATTTTGATAATGCTCCCAAGCGTTTTCACCATCTAAAACAATTGAGACAACGAGTGGTCTATCCATTGTCACACTTACTTCTCTTGCAGCTTCAAGTGCTTTCATCATATCTGCCACTGCCATCTCAGGCGACATTCCACTATAAGTAAAACCAACTTGATCAGAAATAGATAAATCTCTAAAGAAAATGGCTACATCATCTTGTCTATTTAATTGTCCATACCAAGGTGTATAAAGTACTTCAGGGTTAGTTACTATGCCATCTGTGTTTCTTTTAAAAGTTGGAATATCTAAAGATTTTGACAATACATGTTCACCAGTAGCAATCCACTTAACCCCTTCTTTTGCAAACATACCTAACACTTCTTGGGATACCGCACCTTCTGCTGGCCACATTCCAGTTGGTCTCTGTCCTAAAAGTTTTTCAGCTAAATCCAAACCTTTCTCAATCTGAATCGCAGCATCTGTTGGTTTATTAAATCTATTTGTTGGAAGCTCTGCTCCTATATCACCAACTGCTGCCAAGTTTGTATCAAAGATTAATGGAAGAATTGGGTGGGCGTAAGGTGTAGTTGTTATTTCAATCTGACCAGTTTTCCACAGCTCAGCATGAGTTGGAATAACCTTATCTATCAGTTTTGAATGCTCATTTAGAAGAACAACTTTATCTTCTTCAGAATAATTTCTTCCTTTACTTACTAATCCTTTTAAAGGTTCTTGAGATAAATATTTTGGATCTGTCCAAGCTAGATTGAACATAATTTGTAAATCAAGAAAATCTTGTGCTGTCCAAGATGACCAATTCTGATTGTTATTCCTTAGTTCAACGTATCTAGGAAATCTTGCAATAACTTTTGGATTTGTATCAAAAAACCTAGAGACAATAAAAGATTTGTCGTCATCAGATAATTTGCTCGAATCAATCTCCGTATAAAACCAATATAAATCCTTTGCGCCATTTGAAAAATCTTCAAGCTGTCTGAGAAGTACTGGGGTCAGGTTGAAGGTAGCTTTTAAGTCTGGATAATCTGCAACTAACTCCACCATATCTAAATAATCTTTAGTTGCGTGAACTCTTACCCATGGCCTGGTGTAGTAACCATCATCATTTTTAGTATAAAAAGGTTGATGTTGATGCCACATTAACATTACATATAGCTCTGGTTCGTTTTCTGTAATTTCCTCTATTGGTTGGGAAGTAGTTGTAGTTGTTTCATCTAATTCATTGACAGAAGAGGTATCTCCACAAAATATAAAAAATATTAAAAATAAAACAATGAATTTTTTCATCTAGATTATTTTAAAGGTTCAAGTTTAGCTGTAAAGTGTCTAAGTAATTTTGGCTGTTCAAGAATTTTATATCCTTTTAACTTATCTTTTTTCTCAGCTAACTTTTCTAAAACTTCAGCAACATAATCAAAATGACTTTGTGTATATGTCCTTCTTGGAGCAGCAAGCCGAACGAGTTCATGTGTTGCCGGTGTATCGGGTTCCCCATTTTCATTTGCAACACCAAAAGCAAGTGTTCCTAATTCAACAGATCTTACACCTCCAATTAAGTAGATTTCACAGGCAACTGAGTGCCCAGGGTATTCATGAGGTGGAATGTTTGGTAAAAAAGTTTTTGCATCAATATACAACGCATGACCACCTGCAGGTTGAACAACAGGTATATCATAACTCAATGCTTTTTCAGCTAAATAGGAAATTGATCTCGCCCGATATTCTAAATAGTTTTTATCAGTTATCTCTTTAAGACCTTGTGCTAAAGCATCTAAATCTCTTCCTGCCAATCCCCCGTATGTCGGAAACCCCTCAGTAAGAATTAATAAATTTCTTGCAGCTTCAGCCAACGCATCATCATTGAATGCAAGAACTCCACCAATATTGCCGAATCCGTCTTTTTTTAAACTAATTGTGCAGCCATCAGCAAGGCGGAAAGCTTCTTTTGCTATTTCTCTTATTTCAACGTCTTTGTACTCTTCTTCTCGTTGTGAGACAAACCAGGCGTTTTCTGCAAACCTACATGCATCTAGTAAAAACATCTTATTGTATTTTCTACAAAGCTCTTTAACCTTTTTTAAATTATCCATTGAGACAGGTTGGCCACCACCTGTATTGTTAGTAATTGTCATTAATACAAATGGAATTTTGTTACTTTCAGGTCCTTTTAAAAGTTCTTCTAATTTCTCTAAATCAACATTTCCTTTAAATGGCGCTGGAGTTAAAAGGTCTAAACCTTCTTCACACAAAAGATCTACAGGATTTGACTGAGCAAACTCAAAGTTGGCTCTTGTAGTATCAAAATGACTATTGCTTGGAATGATGTCGCCTTCCTTAACACTAATTGTTGCAAGAATTTTTTCACTTGCTCTACCTTGGTGTGTTGGGATAATGTGCTTGTATCCAGTAAGTTCAGAAAGTACATCATGAAATCTCTGCCATGAATGTGACCCCGCATAGGATTCATCTCCACGCATTATTGCTGCCCACTGTTCAGATGACATTGACCCAGTTCCGGAATCGGTTAAAAGGTCTATAGTTACCTCTTGTGATTTCAACCCAAAAACATTCCAATGTTCTCTTTCAAGAAATTCTCTTCTCTCTTGTTCGGTTGTAATTGGTAAGGATTCAACTGATTTTATCTTAAAAGGCTCAATAATTGTTTTAAACTCCATAGACGAATTGTAACTAATCATTTTTTAGATATCATAATGTTTATGATAGAAATTCATAATTCTGTTGCAAAAGTCTACGAAGATAATAAAGAGACACTCGAAATTTTTGAATGTTTAGATGAATTTTCTGATACTCAAAACTTTTGTGATCATTATGGTTTTGATATTGAAGATTCCTGTAATGCAATTTTAATTAAAGCAAAGAAGCCTGAAGAGTTCTACGCCATGTTTTGTGTTTTGGGTGCAAACAGATTAGACGTAAACCATAAAGCTAAAGAGGCTATGGGAGCAAAAAGAGTTAGTTTTGCCTCAAGAGAAGAAGCTGAAGCTGTGACTGGTCAAATTTATGGGGGAATTAGTCCATTGGGATTGCCAGAAAATATAAAAGTTTATATGGATAAAAATGTAACTGATAGAGAAAAACTCTTTATTGGTGCAGGAAATAGAGTCTCTAAATTTTTTCTTTCACCAGAAACTTTAATCGATTTATCTAACGCTAAAGTTCTGGATTTAACCTAAACCAGTCCGACATAAACTAGCAGCTTGAGGAAGTAAAGCTTGACCATTAAATCCAGGAAGCCTGCCGCCTTGAAGATAGGTTTTTAAACTTCCTTTTATATTTTCAAATTCATCTGGATCTATTTTTTGTGGTTCGAGCAATACTTGAAGACTATCTGGTAATCGTCTCTCTAAAAACTCTCTTTGTACACTATCAAGTTCATCAACATACTCTGATAGAAGATTTAGAGTGATTTCATAACTATCAATTACTTCAATACAGTTTTCATATTCTATTTTAGAAAGTGGGCTGGTGTCTACCTGGTAGTCTGTCCTGTATTGAAAAAATAAAATAAGAATTACAAAAATTAACAATGTATATATTAAAAATTTAAATGGCAGTAAAACAATTTTTTTCACAGGCCAAATTACAAATTTAAAAAGTCTTCTAATCATATTGTTTTTAGTTTAATGCTATTACAAGACACTGGCATGCACCACCAGATTTGAGAAACTCAGATACATTGGCTACCTCAGCATTAAGACCCAGTCCCTCCACGGTTTTAATTGCTTCAATATCTTTTGAAGGAAATATTACTGTGTTGTTTATTACAACTGCATTACAAGCCAACTGGTTTGCATCGTGCTCTGTTACAGGAATAAGGTTAAATAAACTTTCAAATGCACTTAATGATTGGTCTTTAAATGCCTCTGGATAAAAAATAGCATCTCCAGTGGGAAATTGTTGAAAACAAGTGTCTAAATGGTAAAACTTTTCTTGAGCTAACTCAACAATGATTGGTTCTAATTGAAATTCTTCTGCAATAAAAAGCAGGGCTTCTTTGTCACTTCTTATACCATATGACCCAACTAAATATTCGCCATAAACAAAAGCATCGCCTCTCCCCTCGAATTTAAACTCTGAAGGTATTCGTCCAACACTATAGCCATTATTGCTAAACCAATTCATATATAAATCTTCTTCACCACGTCTTTCTTCATATTTAAAATTAGCGATAAGGACGTTTTTGTCATTTATTATTCCTGAATTTGCTGTAAATACGAGATCCGGATATTCCTCAGAAGGAGGAACTACTTTTACTTCTGCTCCAGCTTTTTCAATTGTAGATTTTAAATTATTCCACTGATCTTTTGCCAAATCTAGATCGACAGTTACACCTGCAACCATCCAAGGATTAATGGAGTACTCTACTTTGAAATAATCGGGAGAGCTCATGAGAACTTGTTTTTCACTCATACTTATAGTTTACATTTTTATACATCAAATGTATATTTCTACATATGAAAGATTATTTATTTTCTCCTATTAAAAGTAGCTTTGTTGAAGATTGCCATAGATTAAATGAGCAAAATGTTCCTAACGTCGGTACAAAAACCTTAGATGGATTTACTAATCTTTTAGAAAACTCTGATTACAGCGAATGTATATTAAACAACAATAAAGTTGTAGGTTATATAATTTGTTTTCATGATAATGAAAAAACTACTAACTACATGCATGGGATAAAACATAAAAACTTCATGGAGATAGAAAATAGAGTAAGTAATTTTTTATACATTGATAGAGTTGCAGTTGATAATGAACATAGAAAAAATAAACTTGGTTCTTTACTTTATGAAAATACTCTTAATTTTGCGAAAGAAAATTTTATAAAGAATTTAACTGCCGAGATTAATCTACTTCCATCCATAAATGAATCTTCATTTAAATTCCATAAGTCTTTCGGTTTTAGTGAAATACAAACTGTTAAATATTCTGAAGATTATGAGGTCTCATTACAAAAGCTATCAATAAATAGTTAGAATAAAACTATGCAATTTGATTTACCTAGACGTCAGAGAAAAAGTTTTGAAGTTATTACAAAAACTGCCTTGTCAGACAAATTAAACAAAGAACAAGCAATTGAGGTTTTCAATAATATTAAAAAAGAATATGATAACTCACCTAATACTTTTGGTTCCTCTTCAGGGAAAAAAGAATCTGTAATGGAATTATTAGTTATAGTGGGTAATCAGATTGCAAGTGAATATAAAGATTGTGAAGTTTCAATTAAACAAGGTGTTCCAGAAATTAATAAAATTAAATCTTAATAGTGCAGCTTCAATCACTAACTATCGAATTTATTCTTCTCCAAATTAGTGTCGCTTTTAGCCCAGGACTAATTATTGCTTTGGTTGTTAATGAAGCAGTGCAAAAAGGAAGAAAAAATGCTCTTCAAGTTGCTTATGGTGCAGCAGCTGGTGCTGTCGGAATAACCATAATCACTGCTGGAGTCATTACTTACATCTTTTCATTAATTCCTGAGATACTCACTTTTATTTATATCTTTGGAATAATTTATATTGTTTATAAAGGAATCAAAACCATACAAGATAAAAGCGATAGTCTTAAAGTCCTTGGCTCAGCATCTTTTTTGTCAGGATTTAAGATTAACCTCGCTAATCCAAAGATGTGGATTTTCTATTTATCTGTACTGCCTTTATTTATAACGGATGAATCTAATATTTTTTCTTCCCTTATTTTTCTAGGAATTGTGACAATATTTATTAATCTTTTTGCAGATATTTCATATGCATTGCTGAGTAGCTATTTATTCAATAATTCAACTACAAAAGTAAAAAGATATATAAACATAATTAGTGGTGTCTGTTTAATTGGTATTGGTATTTATTTATTCTTCAGTAGATTTATCTGAATTGTCTGAAGTTTTAGCTGCGTCATCAGATTTCTCATCTTTAAAGAGTTCTGAAATTGCACCAATGCTTCCAAGAGTTGCTGATAAATCTGCCGGTAAGAAAATCTTTGTAGCATTACCATCAGCGACTTTTTCAAGTGACTCTAGATACTTAATTGCAATTAGATCATTTGTTGGGTCACCTTTGTGTATTGCAGCAAAAACTTTTTCTATTGCCTCAGCTTCACCTTCAGCAATAGCAATCTTTTCATATTTTTGTGCGTCAGCAACTTGTCTTAAAGCTTCCGCTTCACCAGATGCATCCAAGACTTGTGACTCTTTTCTTCCCTCAGCGGTAAGAATTGCTGCTCTTTTTTCACCTTCAGCTTCAGTAACTGCAGCCCTTCTATCTCTTTCAGCTTTCATGACTTTATTCATTGAGTCTTGAACGTCTTGAGGTGGATCAATTCTCTGAATCTCTACTCTTACTACTCTTGTTCCCCATTTATCAGTTGCTTCATCAAGAATAAGTTTCAATTGTGTGTTGATAGTCTCTCTTGAAGTTAATGCAGCATCTAACTCTAGATCACCAACAACGTTTCTAAGGTTTGTTTGAGCTAACTTCGTTGCAGCTTGCATGAAGTCGCCAACATTATATACGAGTTTTTTTGGGTCAGTTGGTTCATAGTAAATAATTGCGTCAACTGTGATGGTCACATTGTCTTTTGTGATAACTTCCTGTGGAGGAACATCTATAACCTGCTCTCTCATGTCCACAATGATAATTCTCTCTAAACCAGGTATAACAATATTTAGACCAGAATTTGCCTCTCTATTGTACTTACCCAATCTCTCAACAAGTCCTGTCTCGAAAGGTCTAATAATTCTAAATATTCTAAATAATACAACTCCGAGTAGTGCAATTATTACTACCCATCTAACTAATCCAAATATAATTTCCATAAGTTAAGTTTACCCTTGCTTCGTTTGTACTTCTAATTTTGTACCGTTTACATTCAAAACTTTCACTTCTGATCCCGATGGAATTCTTTGACCTATTGAAACTACTTGCCAGTCATCTCCGTAAACATGCTGCAAGGTTGGATCATACATGTCCAAATCTTCTGTTGTAACAAAAGTCATACCAATATATTTATTTGCACCTTCGCTAAAACTAGTGCTTGTTTTCTTATCTTTGTTTCTAGGTCCAAAAACTTTTAATGATAAATACACCCCAACAAGACTAAATACTATAAATGTAGAAAGCTGAATATTCTGACTCTCTGTAAATAGAGACGAAATTCCAGCAAACAAAGATCCTATGGCAAAAGGTAGTATAAAAAATGTTGGAACTAGAAGCTCTGCCAATAATAGAACGGCTGCTGCAATGAACCAGATTTGTGTCATAATGACAATCTAATTATCTTAATCTTCCTTTTCAAGCTGTTCTTGCTCAAACCTGTTAAGAGCTAATAAAAACATTACAAATAGTATTCCAGAACCAACTAAGAAAGTTAATGGAATAATTCTTATTTCAAATGCATTCAAACCATCAATATTTGCAGGTGCTGGACCTCGTGGGGCATATAGGATAAAGAAAATTGAATTAATAACTCCCCAGCCAAAAATTGCAGCACCAGTAATCAAAAAACCTAATCTCTTTCCAACATTAGTAGCATTAAGTAAAAATGTAGATCCGGCAAATGTGATTATGGAGCCTATAAACATAAGTATTCCAGTAACTAATAAGTTAGAGGACAAAAGTGATCTCATTATTTCACGCATCAGGTGTCATTCCTCTCAAATAATCAATTATTAGCTCAATGTCAGATTGCGGAAGAACAGCACCAAAGCCTGGCATTTTTCCTCCACCAACACCGTTGACTCCATACGCTTTACCGTTTACAGAGCCTTTAACAATAAAATCTATCAAGTCTTCCCTCTGCTTAAACTGTATATTGGCTCTACCTGCTCTTAGTGCAGGTCCCAAACCACCAGATGCTATCTCTTTAGTATATGCTACACCAGCAGAATAACCAGCTGTATGACATCTTGCACAGTAAGCGTTAAATAGCCCAACTGCTCTTTTAGCTTTTTCTAGATCTCCATCAAAAGTTGAATCAGCAATTTCATCGAATGAAACTTCCCAAAGTTTTTCTTCTAATGCTTTTTCAAGAAATGCTAAACCAGTTTCAGCCTCTTTGATAAATTTATCATATCCCTCTGCAACAATTGTTATATTAATTAATTCAGATTCAAGTTGTGATAAGTAACCACTTGCTACAGATTTATCTTTTCTTCCAGGAATAGATTCTTCATTGTCTGGGTCTAAATTTAATATAGAAGTTCCCAATACTTCAGAAACAGAACTACTGTAAGCTGACAACTCTGTTTCAGTAGAGTCACTTAACCCATCTTCATCTGTATCGATTCCACCTTCTTTGGAAAGTAGTACTGAAACATCTTCTACTGCTTTTTGAACAATAGGTAATTTTCCTGGTGCGTCTACTACACTTTGAATCAATTCTTTTTGCCTTGCTATCTCATTCTCAACTAATAGCTCTGAAGTATCAAGTCTCGATAATGAACTATTGATATTCATTTCAATAGCTTGAAGCTCTTCTGATTGTGTTATTTGAAAGTGATGCATGTACTCAATCAAGTCATCTAATTGACCATCATTCATTGGACCACCACCTTCTAACCCCCATGCAGGCATAGGTGAGTTTGCACGCCCATAAATTAACCAATAACGAACTTCTTCATCATCATATCTATAGAAAACATTGTTTATTGCAGGAGCGGTCCACGTTACGTTTATTCCACTTCTCTTTTCGACATATGAAGCTGCACCACCAGATCCGTCAACACCATGGCAGTTACCACATCCGAATTCTTCATATAGATGTTCTCCTCTTTCTACAGACACCTCATCAAATTCTTCAACGAAACCTTCTTGTCTCTCTTGTTCGCCAAGGTAATAAAGTGGAATCATAATAGTTAAAAGCGAAGCAATTAATACTGCAACCGTTAAAGTTCTATCAAGTGTTTTTGTTTCTAAATCATCATCGTTTCGATATTTTGACAAGTTTGGTGCATAATCAGCAACTTTACCTGATCCTCTAAAACCTGCAGCTGTAAAAAATGCTAGAGCAGCAATTATTCCAAAAGCGATTAATGTAATTGAAAGTGAACTTGTCATGTTATTCCTCAGTAGTTAAAGCTATACAGGATAAACCTTGAGGATATTTTACAGACATCCCCGGTGCTCGAGGAGATTCAATAATTGTACCGGTGTCAATAATAAGTCTTCCATTTACATTCGCTACATTAAACCTATCTAGATTTCTCGGAGCTGGACCTGCAAAATATTCACCAACCATATTATATTTTGAACCATGACATGGACATTCAAATCCTTGTGATGAGTTACACCATGGAACCCTGCATCCTAAATGAACACATCTTTGATATACAGCTACTAAACCATCAGTAATTGTGGAGCCAGTCGCAAACTGAGAATTAGCAGCAGCAGCTTCGTTTAATGGAAGTACATAAGCCCTTGCAGCTGGTATAAAAGCTGGAATAACAGAACCATCAGCCTGGAATATTTGACTTTTTATATCTTCAATTAGACCTGCATCAACTTTAGAACCAAAACCACCTGAAACTTTTGGCCAAAAAAATCCTAACCACGAAATTGCCTGAATACCTGCAAAGGCACCGAAAGAAATTCTGAGGGCTTTTGTTAAAAATTGTCTTCTTGTTATTCCTGCTTCCTCTTCAGAGATCTCTTCATAAATGACTTTTTCTTCAAGCTTTACAGCACCGTCAGATTCAACAATTGGCTCATCAATTTCTTCAACAGTTGGTTCAGTTTCACCTTTTGGCATCTCTGGTTCTAAAAAGTTAGTTTGGGATTTATCCTCTTTAAGAGCCTTTTTATCAAGATTTTTTTTCCAGTTAAAGCTTTTTGGCGCTCTGCCAGTAACAATAACTACGATACCAACAATACCTAAAAACCCTACAAGGGCAAAAGCTGCGAAGGATAATTCAACTATGCTCATTCGAAGTGAATCCAGTCTAATAAGTCATCAAACCATATACCGTCAATCCAAGGATAAGTCCAGTTCCAGCCTGGACCTCTAAATAAAACACCAATAATAGTTAACACACCCGCACCAGCTAAGAAAAATGTATAAAACATAATTGCAAACTTTCTTTTGGATGGATGTGTTTCTGGATTTCTATCAATGTATGGAAAAGCCATCCAAACTACTAAACCTAAAACTAATGGAATCATAACTCCAGCGATTTGAGGATCCCAATATGACAATAGCTCCTGCAAACCTAAAAAATACCATGGTGCTTTTGCAGGGTTTGGGGTTACGTTTGGATTTGCTTCCTCTAGAAGAGGTGCTTGCAATATTGCAGATAGAAAAATTAAAAAAGCTGTCATTGCCATCAATGCGACGAATTCTGGAAGCATCAAATGTGGCCAAGTGTTAACTTTATCTACTGGCTCGGAAACTGATTTTTGTATTGGCTTTGCTTTAACAACGGTTAACAATCGTTGTGTTACTTTTACCTCAGGAGCAAAATCAACTTCATCAGGAGCATCGGTATCTGGAGCTTTTGCTGCAGGCTTTTCTTCAACTTTGACTGCTGGAGCTGGAGTCTCTGCTGCTGGAGCTGGAGTCTCTGCTGCTGGAGCTGGAGTCTCTGCTGCTGGAGCTGGAGTCTCTGCTGCTGGAGCTGGAGTCTCTGCTGCTGGAGCTGGAGTCTCTGCTGCTGGAGCTGGAGTCTCTGCTGCTGG